>SKWV01000093.1 GCA_007128755.1 Trueperaceae bacterium | reverse complement strand
TCGGGCCGCATCGTGCAACTGCTGCGCGAGGCCGGAGCGACCGAGGTGCACTTCCGGGTCTCCAGCCCGCCCATCAGCTACCCCTGCTACTACGGGATCGACACCGCCGCCCGCAAGGACCTGGCCGCGGCGTCGATGAGCGTCGAGCAGATCCGCGAGCGGATCGGCGCCGACTCGCTGCACTACATCTCCGAGGCCGGCCTGGTGCGCTCGATCGCCATCGGCTCGACCTGCCTGGCGTGTTTCAACGGGCACTACCCGGCGGGGAACCCCGCGGACCATCACGACAAGGAAGGCCTCGAAGAGCTCACGATGCTGCGCTAGCGTGCGTCGCGGCGCTCACGCTTCCGGGAGTCGTCGCGGAGCGTCAGGAGCGCGAACTCGGCCAGCCGTGGCACGCGGTGCCAGCGCTTCGGGTCGAGGCCGACGCGCCACGCCCACTCCAGGCCCAGACGGCGCGTCCAGGCGGGCGTCCTCGTGGCCTCGCCGGCCAGGACGTCGAGGGTGCCGCCGACACCGATCGCTGCGCCGGCGCCGAGCGCGCGGCGGTGATCGCTCAGGAACAGCTCCTGGCCCTCCCCGAGCCCGGCGAGCAGGAGATGAGGCCGGCTGTCCGCGATCTCCCGGGCGACCCGCGCCCCCTCGCTGGAGCGCTCGAAGTACCCGTGCCGCGAGCCGGCGACGACGACCCCCCAGCGGGCGGCCGCCGCGGCCGCCGCCCGCTCGCTCACCCCGGGTCGCCCTCCCAGGAAGAAGACCCGCAGGCTGCCCCCGCCCTGCTGGAGCACCCGCTCGACGAGCTCGACCCCCGGCACCCGACCCGGCAGGTCGACGCCGCTACGCTTCGCCGCCCACACCACGCCGACGCCGTCGGCGACGGTGAGGCTCGCCCCCGCCAAGGCGGTCGCGAGGGCGGTGTCCGCCCGGGCGCGCACGACGATCTCGGGGTTCAGCGTCACGATCACCGACCTGCCGTCCGGCCCGGCTTCATGGCACAGGTGCAGCGCCCAGCGCGCGGCCGCCTCGAGATCGACCGGGTGCACGGCGTGGCCGAGTACCCGGCGCGGGGCGGGGAGGGGATCGCGGGCCATGCTCAGGCGGCCGGCAGGGGCGAGAGGCGGATCACCCTGCGGCCGTCGACGATCTCGATCTCCGTCACCCAGGGCAGCGTCTCGGTGGTTCCCACGGCGCTCGCGATGGCGAGATCCTCCTCGAAGCCGCCGTTGCGCAACGCGCTGCCGCTCGCCGAGACCCAGAGGCCGTCGAGCGGGTCGGAGGTCATCCGCAGGACGCTGAGGCAGAAATGCGCTGCGCCGTGCAGGCTGACGTCGCGGTTGACGGTACGGGGCGCGTTCCGCGCGATCAGCGAGACCAACAGGCCGGCCGCCATGACGTCGGCGAGGTCCGGTGCACCGGCGAGCCCGGCACAGACCACGTCGATCTGTCGCGGCTCGGCGGCACAGACGGCGTCGGCCGCCGCGACCACGTTGTTGAGCCCGACGAGCGCTGTCTTGCCTCGCGCCGCCGCGAACGCCAGAGCGCGCGGCGACTCCGCCGCCAGCAGCACCGCCATCTTGCCCTCGAGGCGGGCACGCCGGAGGGCCGCCGGCGAGTTCCCGAGGTTGAACCCCTCTGGCGGCATGCCGTCGCGCTCGCCGATGAGCAGGGCGTTCTCACGCGCGGCGATGCGGCGCGCCACCCGCAGCCCGTCCACCACGAACACGCCGATGACGCCACGATCGAACAGCATGGCCGCCGCGGTCGCGGACCGCAGCACGTCGACCACCAACGACACCCGGGTCCCCTCGGAAGGTGCCTCGGGAGATGGGTCGTGCGCGGCGTGGGGAGGAACGAGATCGACGTTGATATCCATGGGTCGGCGGCGCAAGGCCTAGAGAGTGCAATGTATCACGCGCGGTGGTCGCGGCGAGACGTCGGCGTCGTGCCGCACGGGCACGGCCTGCGTCCCCTACGGTAGGCTGTCGCGTGCCGCCGCGTCCTCCGACCGTCTCGCCCGGATCGTTCATGGACGCCTACCGCTCCGGCGAGCTCGGCGACGCGTTCGCCGTGCGGCCCGGCGACGTGGCCGCAGCGCTCGATCGCCCGGTGGACGTCGACCGTGTCGCGCTCGTCGAGGCGCTGCGCGCCGACCAGGTCCGGTGGGGCGCAGGCCGCGCCACGCTCGCGAGCCTCGAACGTCTCGCTCATCCCGATGCGCGCACCGTGGTCACCGGCCAACAGATCGCCTGGTTGATGGGACCGAGCTACACGTTCGCCAAGACGATCACCGCCATCAACCTGGCAGCGGAACTCGACACCGACGCGAGGCCCGTGGTGCCGGTCTTCTGGATGGCGACGCAGGACCACGACGTCGCCGAGATGGACCACTCCTGGGTCCTCGGACGCGACGAACGCGTCCACCGCGTCGGCGCGCCGATCCCCGAGGGGCCGGCCGTGGGACGCACGAAGCTCGACCCGGCCTGGATCGACGACACCATCGCGACGCTGCGCGCGATCGACGGCGACGGGCCCCACATGGCCGACGTCGAGCGCCTGCTGCGCGACGCCGCCTCCGGCGTGGCGCGCTGGAGCGACGCGTTCGCGCGGCTGATGCTGGCGCTCCTCGGCGATCGCGGCCTGATCGTGGTCGATCCGCTCTCGTCGGACGTCGCCCGGCTGTGGCGGCCGCTGCTCGAGCGCGAGATCGACCGACCGCTCCTGACGCCCGCCGTCATCAACCGCGCGGGCGAGCGCCTGCACGCGCTCGGCTGGCCGCCGCAACTGACGCGGGCCGAGGGCGCCACGAACCTCTTCGTCGAACGGCCCGGCGGCGGACCTCGCACGCTGCTGCGCTTCGATCCCGACGACGGCTTCGAGCTCGCCGGCGAGCGCCTCGACGTCGCCACGCTGCTCGCGTGGCTCGACGAGGACCCCACGTCGCTCACGCCCGCGGCGGGCCTCCGTCCCGTCATGCAGGATGCGCTGTTGCCGACCGCGGCGTTCGTGGTCGGGCCCGGGGAGCTCCGCTACATCGCCCAGATCCGCGGCGTGTACGACGCGCACGACGTGGCCATGCCGCTCGTGTGGCCGCGCGTGTCGGCCACGATCCTGCAGCCGCCCGTCCGTCGCATCCTGGCGCGCCACGGCCTCGACTGGCGACGGGTGCTGGCCGACCCAGACGGCTCCGAGTGCGGACTCCAGCTCGAGCGCCACGGTCACGCGGACGCCTTCGCGCGCTCGATCGCCATCGTCGAGGACGAGATCGCTCGGCTGGTCGCGCACGTGGAAGCGATCGACCCGACCCTCGTCGGAGCCGTGCACCGCGGTCGCCATCATCTCGAGCGCACGGTGCTGACCCTGCGCGAGAAGACCGCCCAGGCGCTCGCCAGGCGCGACGTCGACACCCGTCGTCAGTTCGAGCGACTGCGCGCCCACCTCCGCCCGAACGGCGGCCTCCAGGAGCGAGTGGTGAGCCCCTTCAGCTTCTTCCTCACGCTCGGAGTCCAGAGCGTCCGCGACGCCTTCCTCGAGCTGCCGACCGAGGGCGAGCACGCGATCGAGTTCTGATCGCGCGCTACTTCGATACTGAGTAGTTGGGCGCGTCGGGACGCGCTCGTTCAGCGCGGGGTGCTGCTCTCCTGCTACTTCGATACGGAGTAGTTGGGCGCGTCCTTGGTGATCGTGACGTCGTGGGGGTGCCCCTCGACCAGGCTTGCCTGCGTGATGGTCACGAAGCGCGAGTCCTGCTGCAACTCCTCGATCGTCGTGGTGCCGCAGTAGCCCATCGCCGAGCGCAGCCCGCCGACGACCTGGTACACCACGTCCTCGACCGGGCCCTTGTAGGCCACCATGCCCTCGATCCCCTCGGGGACGAGCTTCTTCGCGTCCTCCTGGAAGTAGCGGTCGGCGCTGCCGCCGCCCATGGCGCCGAGGCTGCCCATCCCGCGGTACGTCTTGTAGCGCCGGCCGTCGCGCAGGACGTCCTCACCGGGTGCCTCGCTCGTCCCGGCGAGCATGGAGCCGACCATGACGACGTCGGCCCCCGCCGCGATCGCTTTGGCGACGTCGCCCGAGTACTTGATGCCGCCGTCCCCGACCAGCGGAACGCCGGCGCCCTGCGTCACGTCCGACACGTCCAAGATCGCGCTCAGCTGGGGCATGCCCACGCCCGTCACCACCCGCGTCGTGCAGATCGATCCCGGGCCGATGCCCACCTTGATCGCGTCGGCCCCGAGATCGACGAGGTCGCGGGCCGCATCGGCGGTGGCCACGTTCCCCGCCACGACGTCGACGTCGAAACTGGCCTTGAGGTAGGTGAGAGCGTCGAGCACGCCCTCGGAGTGGCCGTGCGCCGAGTCGAGCACCAGCGCATCGGCGCCGGCCTCCACGAGCGCCGCGGCGCGCGCCTCGAGGTCCCGGCTCACGCCGACGGCGGCGGCGACGCGGAGGCGACCGAGCGAGTCCTTGGCGGCGTTCGGGAACTCGAGCTTCTTCATGATGTCCTTGATGGTGATCAGGCCCTGGAGCGTGAAGCGCTCGTCCACCACGAGCAGCTTCTCGACCTTGTGCCCGCGCAGGATCTCGCGCGCCTCCTCCAGCGTCGTGCCGACCGGCACCGTCACGAGGTGCTCCTTGGTCATGAGCTCGTGGACGAACTTGCTCATGTCGTCCTCGAAGCGCAGGTCGCGGTTCGTGAGGATGCCCAGGAGCCGGCCGCCGCCGTCGACGATCGGGACGCCCGAGATCTTGTACTCGCCCATCAGCCTGTCGGCCTCGCCGATCGTCGCATCCGGACCGAGCGTGATCGGGTCGACGATCATCCCGGACTCCGAGCGCTTCACCTTGCGCACCATCTCCGCCTGCGCCTCGACCGTCATCTTCTTGTGCACCACGCCGATGCCGCCCTGTCGCGCGATGGCGATCGCCATCTTCGTCTCGGTGACGGTGTCCATGGCGGCGGACGCGATCGGCAGCGCCAGAGTGACGGAGCGGGAGAAGCGACAGCGCAGGTCGACGTCCTTGGGCAGCACCGCCGAGCGGCGCGGCACCAGGAGCACGTCGTCGAACGTCAGAGCCTGTTCGATGATCTTCGTCGTGCGCTGCGAGGTGGCGGGGGCCGGCATCGTGGTCTGGCTCATGGGCACCTTCCGGGGCCTCCGGACGCCGCTGCACGCGGCCATCCGGTCGGCCGTGACGGGCAGTGTAGCACCGGTCTCAGGGGCGTTCGTCGTCCGCGGCGAGCCGCAGCCGCTCGTGCCAGGCCGCGGGGATCCGGGTGGCGCGACCGCGGCGGTCGGCGGCCACGTGATCGCTCTCGGCGAGGGCCGCCACGGCGCCCGAGGCGACGTGCGTGAGTACGTAGGAGAAGGAGCAACCGCGGCTGCGCAGGGCGGTCATGCGCGTGTCGAGCCGGAGCTCGTCGTCGAAGCGCACCGCGCGTCGGTAGCGCACGCGCAGCTCGCTGACCGCGAGCGAGACGCCTTCTTCCTCCAGTGCGCGGTACGACATGCCGCGGTCGCGCAGCCACTCGACCCGGCCCGCCTCGAACCACACCACGAACGCGCTGTGATGCGCCACCCCCATCTGATCGGTCTCGGCGAAGCGCACACGCAGGATCATGCCGGGTCCCCCTCCTTCTCGGCGTCGGCGAGCGACTCGGCGACGCGCTGGGCGAGCTTGCGGTCGAGCACCGCGACCGGCACGGGGCCGCCACCGGCCGCGAGATCGGCGAGCGGCACCCAGGTCGCCTCGGCGGGCCGGAGGCGAGCGTCGGCCACGACCGGGGTCACGTGCAGGCGGCGGTGCGTCAGGACGTGCTGGACCGGCGTCAGGGAGAGGCCCGCGTCGTCGTCCTCAGCGAGGATCGGGAACCCCCACAGGCCCGCCCAGCGACCGGTGGCGGGCCGGCGCACGAGGGCGACGGCGTCCCGGTCGAGCACCACCAGCGCGCGCGACGTCTCCAGCCGCCCGGGCGACCGCGCCGGCGGGCGGCCGTGGACCATCTCGCTGCAACGCAACGAGGACGGGGTTCGCACGCTTACGCTTCGCGGCGAGTACACACGGCATGGAGGTGGGGAGGAAGGGGAGGAAGGCTCGGAGAACGTCGGCTCCCTAGAGGCCTACGGTGCCGGCATCGACGACTTGATCGAGCAAGTGT
>SKWV01000005.1 GCA_007128755.1 Trueperaceae bacterium | reverse complement strand
GCCAGCGCCAGGCCGGCGGCGTGCAGGCGCTCGCCGCTGCGCTCCTCGTCGTCGACGGCGCGCACGTCCTCGGGATGGTGCTCGAGCGCCGCCAGCCTCTCCCGGCGCACGTCGGGCCACGTGGCGTCGCAGCGGAACACCGTGAGCGGGCCCGGATCGACGTCGGCGGCGACGGCGCCGGCCTCGAGCCGATGGAGGTCGGGGCGGACGCGATACGGCGCGACGACGGGGAACGGGACGACCGGCTCCCCCGTCATGGTGTCAGCGAGAGACGCGGGCCCCGCACGCCGTACGGGCACGAGCGCGGGCGAGCGGCACGTCAGGCGCCCGCGTGGTGCCGGCGCTTCGGCATGTGCACGACCAGCACGCCCTCGCGCAGATGCGCGGTCACCGCCCGTCGATCGACCTCCGTCGGGAGCCGCACCACACGGTGGAACGGGCCGTTGGGCCGCTCGGAGAACACGGGCGTGATGCCCTCTTCGATCGTCTCGCGGATGCCGGCGACGAGCAGCTCCTGCCCCTGCAGCGCGAGCTCCAGGTCCTCCTGGGTCACGCCCGGCACCTCCATACGCAGCTGCAGCGCGTCGCCGAGGTCGAGCAGGTCGGCGCGCGGCCGCGACGCGTCCGCTTCGACGTCGCGCGTGGCGAGGGCGTCGATGCGGTCGCGGATGGCGATGAGCTCGTCGAGGTCGGCCGACGTGCCGAAGCGCTCGATATCCATGCCGGGGAGTCTAGCACCGCCGCCCCGGGGGCCGCGGTACCGTGGCCATCGTGACTGACGCCGGACGGCGGATCGCGGTGCTGGCTGCGCCGACGGCGGCGGGGAAGACGGCCGCGGCCATGGCCATGGCGCGCTCCACGCCGCTCGAGATCGTCTCGGCCGACGCCATGCAGGTCTACCGGGGCCTCGACATCGGCACGGCCAAGCCCGGACCGCTCGAACAGGTCCGCGTGCGCCACCACGTGATCGACGTGGTCGCCCCGACCGTCGCCTTCAGCGTCGCGGACTACGTGCGGCACGCCGAGGCGGCGATCGAAGACGTGCTGGAGCGGGGGCTGGTGCCGCTCGTGGTGGGCGGGACGGGGCTGTACCTGCGAGCGCTGGCCGAGGGCCTGCCGGGCACGCCGAGCGCCGATCGGACCCTGCAGGCGGAGCTCGCGCTGGAGCTCGAGGCGCGCGGCCTCGCTGCGCTCCTCGAGGAGATCGCGCGAGCGTCACCCGCCGACGCGGCCCGTACGCAGAGGAACCCCCGCCGCGTGCTGCGCGCGCTCGAGATCCTGCGCCGCACCGGCCGGCCGGCGTCGGCGCACCCGCGGCGCCCGCCCCGCTTCCGCTACGCGAGCGCCGTGCTGCTGCCCGACCAGGCGACGCTCGAGACGCGTGTGCGTGCGCGCACGAGGCGGATGATCGACGGGGGGTGGCTGGACGAGGTGCGTTCGCTCATGCCCACGATGCCGCGGTGGCCGACGGCCTCGCAGGCGATCGGCTACGAGGACCTGCGGCGGCACCTGCAGGGCGAGTGCACGCTCGAGGAGGCGGTGGCGCGCATCGAGACGGCGACGCTGCGCTACGCCAAGCGTCAGCGCACGTGGTTCCGGCGCACCCCGAGCGACGCGGCGCGTTGGCTCGGCACCGGCGAAGGCCACCTCGACGACCTCGATGCGTGGCTGCGGGCGCGAGTGGGGCGCCGCTGAGCGTCGGCCGCGTCGTTCAGGCGGCGTCTTCTCGGTCTCGAACCGCGGCTTCGTCCACACCGTCGTCCACACCGCGGACGTCGCTGCGGCCCTTGCGTCGACCGAACAGGCCGCGCAGGCGGTCGACGAGCGTCTCGCGCTCCTCGATCGACTCGCCCACCTCCTGGGCGTACTCGGTGAGGAGCGCCCTGGCCCGGCCCGACAGGCGCTTCGGCGTCTCGACCACGATCGTGACGATCTGGTCGCCGCTCCCCACCTGCCGCAGCCGCGGCATGCCCTTGCCGCTCAGGCGCACCTCGCTGCCGCTCTGGGTACCGGGGCGCACCTCGACGACCTCGGGCCCGTCGAGGGTGGGCACCTCGAAGTGGCTGCCGAGCGCCGCCTGCGCGAAGCCGATGCGGAGTTCGCAGCGGAGGTCGTCGCCGTCACGCACCAGGTCGGGGTCCTGGGCCATCTGGATGTACACGTAGAGGTCGCCGGGGGGGCCGCCGTCGATCCCGGCGTTGCCGGCCTGCGGGATCCGCAGGCGGTAGCCGCCGTCGATGCCGCGTGGCAGCTGGACGTCGACCGACGCGGCGTCGGGGCGGCGCCCCGCGCCTCGGCAGACGGTGCAGGGCTCGACGATGAGCTCGCCCAAGCCGCGGCAGCGCGGGCAGGTCTGGGTGGTGACGACGGTGCCGAAGAACGACTGCGCCTGCGCACGGACCTGGCCGATGCCGCTGCAGGTGTCGCAGGTCTGGCGGCCCTTGCCGCCCGGCTCCGCGCGGTTGCCGCTGCAGTGGTCGCAGGCGGTGAGGCGATCGACGTCCATGGTCACGGTCTCGCCGGCGCGCGCCTGCGCCAGCGTCACCTCGAGCTCGGCCTCGAGGTCCTCGCCGGGCACGCCGCGCGTGACGCGGCCGCCGCCGCGGCGGCCGGCCATGCCGGAGCCGAAGACGGAGGCGAAGATGTCGAAGATGTCGCCCGAGAACCCCGTCGCGGCCGCGTCGGCGTCTCCGTAGCGATCGTAGCGGTCGCGCCGCTCGTCGTCCGAGAGCACGGCGTAGGCTTCGTTGATCTGCTTGAAGCGCTCCTCGGACGCGGCGTCGCCCGGGTTCCGGTCGGGGTGGTAGCGCAGCGCGAGTTTGCGGTAGGCGGACTTGATGGTCTTCGCGTCCGCGTCGCGGGGGACGTCGAGGATCTGGTAGAAATCGGGCATCGCGCGCCAGTATACGTGCCCGGTGCCCACGCGGCGGTTCGCGCGACGCGCACGGAATGTGCGTCTCCCCCGCTCAGCGGTTCGCCGGCCCTACCGCCGCTTCATCTCCTGCAGCTGCTTGGCGGCGTCCTGCGCGTCGATCTCGCCGCGCTCGAGTCGACCGAGGATCTCGTTGCGGCGATCGCCCGGGTCCTCGTCGACCTCGTAGCCGAGCGCCTTGAGCAGGTTGTCGAAGCGCAGGCGCACAGTGGGGTAGCTCACGCCCATCACGCGCTCGACCTCCTTGAGGTTGCCGCGGACCTTGACGAAGAGCCGCATGAACTCGACGTGCTCGCGCGGCAACAGCGCGAACTCGTTGGGCGCGAAGCGCCCCTCGAGCACGACCCCGCTCGTCGGGCCCTGCAGGCGCGTGACCTCGAGGGCTTCGCCGGTGACCGGGCAGTGGGTGGGCATGGGATGTCTCTGCATCGTCTCGTCTCCAGGGCGCGCGGTGGGCCGTCGGCCCGCCGCGTCAGAATTGGGTGATCTCGACCAGCACGCGTTGCGCGCCGTCGCCAGCCTCGACGAGGACGAAGGGCTCGCCGCTGTCGAGCCGGAGCATGCCCTCGCCGTGGCCCTCGAGCAACGCGACGAGCGCGGGCCAGGGAACCGCCTCGGGCGACTCGATCACGATGCGCGCCCGCCGATCGGGGCGCGCCAACTCGCTGCGCCAGCGCACGGGCAGCCAGCGCCACGCGTACGCGACCCACGGCAGGGCGAGCAGCGTGAAGCGGAGGCTCTCCTCGAGCGCCCACAGCGGCACGCCCCAGCGCAGGTTGAAGCGGTCGACGTGCACGCGCACGAGCACGAGTCGCGGCCGGACGTCGTGCCAGTAGCGGTCCCACCAGCCGGGCTCCTCCCAGCGCGGGCACCAGTCGGGCAGGACGCGGGCGGGCCTGGCCACGCTCACGCCACCTCGATGAGGATCTTGGCGCGCTTCGCCCCCGACTCGCCGTCGTCGACGTCGATGTCGACGAGCGGCCCATCGGGTACGTCGTCACCGAGGGCGTCGATGAGCGCCGAGATGTCGATGCCCTGGGCGTCGAGCTCGGCCTTGGCCTCCGGCGGCATGAAACGGCTGGCGAAGCGGGCGAGGCCGATGGGGATGTTGACCCGCACCTTGGCCTTCTTGTCGCCCCCTTCGCTGTCGTACGCGTCGACCGTCACCCGGAACGTGCGCGCCGTCCCCTTGCGTGCGGGCTTGGGAGCCGCAGCTCCCGGCGTGGCGTCGTCGCCGAGGGCCTTGAGCAGCTCGGCCGCGTCGCCGGCGCTGATGCGCCCCTCGGCCAGCATGTCGAGCACGCGGCGCCGTTCGTCGGCGTCAGGCATGGTCGGCCTCCTTCTTGATGCGGACGTCGCCGGCGCTGAGGCGGACCTCGAGCTCGGCCTTGCCGGCGCCCACGCGGCCTTCGAGGGTGCCGCCGAGGCCGGTCCTGGCGCGCTTGAAGCCGGAGGCGCCGCGGACGTCGCCCATGGTGACGCTCGCGTGGACCGTGACGTCGGAGCCTTCGAGCAACGTGACCTTGACGTCGCCGGCGCTGGCCCGGATGCGGTGCCGTCCGTGCGTCAGGCGCACGCGTGCGCTCAAGTCACCGGCCGACTTGTGCACGTCGATCGCTTCGACTCCGTCGATCTCGAGGTCGCCCGCCATGATCCGTCCGGAGACGGCGGCCACGTCGCGGATCTGGACGTCACCGGCCTTGACGTCGAGCTTGACGCCCATGGCGCGCGGGACGGTGACGTCGACGTCGGCTCCGGCCATGCGGCCGAACCAGTCCTCGCGCACGTCCCGGACGCGCCAGCGGTCGCCGTCGCGCTCCAACACCACGACGTCGCCATCGGATCGCAGCACCGGCTCGTCGACGTCACCGCCCCGGACCCGGATGTCGCCCGCGATGATGGCGACGTCGATCCAGGTCGTGGCATGGCTCGTGCCGCGAGGCTCCGCCGGAGCGCGGGTGTCGCCTCCGCGTCCGTCGACCGGTGTCGGCTGCGGTGCGGGCGGCCCAGGTTCGGGCGTGGACTCGCTGGGACCGGGATCGGGCGCCGGCGCGCCCTCGCTGTCCGGGGCGGCGGGGGGCGGTGGCGGAGCGGGCGGCTCGCCGATGGCCTCGATGTCGCGCTCGGCCACCGTGATCTCCCGCAGCACCGCGATCAGCCGATCGGCCTCGTCGGGCGTGATGGTGCCGGCGGCGCGCATCGCCTCGATGCGCGCGACGTCGGCCTCGAGAGCGCTCGTCGGTTCCTTGGGCTCGTATGGCATGTGGCTCCTCCGGGATGCTGAGCGTTCGCTCAGGTGGAGATCGTGTGGCGGCGGCCGTCGAGTTGATCGGCGAGGCGGCCGAGCTTGATCGCGACGCTCCGGGTGAGGGCGGCGGCATGATGGCGAGCGCCACGCGTCGTGTGCTGGTGCGGTTCGTCGCGAACCTGCCGCGCGACCTCGGCCTCGGCCCTGAGCCGCTGGATGTGGGTCGTCCCCTGCTCCCATGCTTGACGCTCGTTCATCTCGCGCCTCCTTGCGAACATAGTAGACGCTAGTTTACAGATTGTCAAGTTCCTGTTTCTATTCAGCCGCAGGGGGTGCCTCGAGGTGATGATCTGTGAGCACGTAGGCGCCATCGACGAAGCCGCGTACCTCGTAGCCGCGCTCGAGGTAGGCCGGCACCAACGTCAGGTACGCCTGGCGCCACGCGAGGGCGACGTCGGGTTCGTCCGCGCGAAGCCGCGACACGTCGACCGGCGCGGCCAGCCACACCTCGCCACGCTCGAGAGCTCCGTCGGCCACTCCCGGTCGATCGTCGGGTCCCCGGGTGAGCGCCCATGCCCGCTCCGCCGGCAGGGTCGCGGGGGCCCGAGGCGGCGGGGCGTCGCCCGGTGCCGAACCCGGCGGCGCCACGGCGAGCGCGGCGGGGTCGCGGCGCGCACGCCGCTCGACGCGCTCGTGATCGAGCCACCAGAGCGCCACGAACCGGTCGGTGGGGAGCGTGCCGGAGAGTTGCCCGCCGAGGACCCCGTAGAAGTCGATCTGGTACTCGTGCACCACCGCGCCCAAGCGCTCGAGGTTGAGGTGTGCGTTGCGCGCCTGGAGCGGATCGAAGGTCCAGCTGACCCAGCGCATGCCGCGCGCCTCGCACCAGCGGCGCTGGTACCACTTGAGCGCTCGTCCCACCCCGATGCCGCGCGCCTCGGCGCTCACGGCCAGCATGTGCGAATGCATGCCGACGCCGTCGAGGCCGTCCTCGTG
>SKWV01000442.1 GCA_007128755.1 Trueperaceae bacterium | reverse complement strand
CGCCGCCCGGGCGGGGAGCGTGGCCGCCAGCAGCGCGACGGCCACGCCGACCACGGAGGCCAGCACGGCGGCGCCGACCGGCACCACGACGGTGCGGAAGTCGTAGCCCAGGGCGAGCGCGTTCACGCGCGTGATGCCGTAGGAGAGCAGCAGCCCGAGCCCCAGCCCGACGACGACGCCGGCGGTGCTCACCCACAGCGCCTCGGCCAGCGCGAGGCGCAGCACGTCGCGCCGCTTCAGACAGATGGTGCGCAGCAGGGCGAACTCGCGCGTGCGCTCGACGACGCCGGCCATGAAGGTGTTGTAGGCCATGAAGCCGCCGAGCGCCAGCAGCGTGGCCGCCAGGATGAGCAGACCCGACTGCAGCGTCTGCACGATGCCGCTCGCGCTGTCGCCGGCGCCGGAGGGGTAGGTCACGGTGAAGGTCTCGCCGATCGCCTCCTGGATCCGTGCGCGCGCCGCCTCGACGTCGACGCCCTCGGCGAGCCGCAGCTCGAGGTGACTCGAGCGGTCGCGGAACGCCAGCGCGCTCTGCAGGTCGTCCAGGTGCGTCACGCCGATCCGCCCGCCGTTGGTGGTGGCGAGCGCCACCCGGTCGTCGAGCAGGCCGACGAGCGAGAGCGCCAAGTCGCCGGTCTGGGTGGCGAAGGTGACGGTGTCGCCGAGCGCGAGTCCGCGCGAGGTCGCGAACTCCTCGGTGATGGCGACCTCGCCGGCGCCGCGCACCGGTAGCCGGCCGCGAGCGACGTCGACCGGGAGCACCTCGGGCCGGTCGGTGAGCCGGCCGCTGAGCTGGAAGCCGCTGTCGACGCCGGGGAGCAGCGAGCCCGGGGCCGTCGAGGCGACGCGCTCCGGCTCGGCCCGGGTGTTGAGGGCGGGGACGGCCCATACCACCGCCGGGTCGGCGAGGGCGGTCGCCAGGACGGGGCCGTGCTCGAACACCGCCCGACCGGTCGCACCCGGCGTGATGATGAGGTCCGCGGGGCCGGCGACGGCCTCGAGCGTGCTGCGCACGTTGGCGTTGGCGTTCGCCCCGACCGAGAGCGTCGCGAGCACGGCGGCGATCCCGAGCGCCACGCCCAGCACGGTCGCGGCGCTCCGCCACGGATGGCGCAGCAGGTTACGGAGGGCGAGGCGCGCCAGCAGGGGCATCGTGCCAGTCTACCCGCCGTTCAGCGCCCCGACCATGTCCGCAGGGGCCGTTCGGCGCGGGACCTCGTGCCCGCCGTCACGCCGGAGCGGGGGCGCCGCGACGAGCGCCCGCAGGGCGGGTGAGGTCTCGGCGGGCGGGTCGCGCGGGTCGATGCCCACGAACCGCGCGAACGCCACGGCGACGTCGCCCACACGCTCGACGCGCACCAGCGCGTCCCTGAACTCGCCGACGCGCGCGCCGCCGGCCGCCACGGCGTAGTGGCCGAGCTGACCGCGCAGGCGACGGAGGGCGTGTTCGCCGCCGTACCAAGCCACGTGGTCCTGCACGTGTCGCCACGCCACCAGGGCCACCTCGTGCGGGTCCGGGGCGTCGGCACCCCGGACCTCGGCGAACACCCAAGGCCTCCCCAGGCTGCCCCGCGCGATCATGACGCCGAGCCCCCGCCGACGCGCGGCGGCGTAGCCGGGCGCGTCGGTGACGTCGCCCGAGCCCAGCACGGGCACGCCCACCGCCGCCGCGACCTCGGCGATCCGGTCCCAGTCGGCCTCACCCTCGTAGCGTTGCACCGCCGTCCGGCCGTGGACGGCGAGCGCCACCGCGCCCGCCTCGACGACCGCGTGCGCGACCTCGATCGCGACGAAGCGGTCGATGCCGAGCCGTAGCTTGGCGCTCACCGGGCGTCCGGTGGCCGCCACCATGGCCGCGACGACCGCCGCGGCGCGCTCCGGGTCGCGCAGCAACTCGCTGCCGCAGCCCTTGTTGACGACCTTCTTGACGGGACAGCCCATGTTGAGGTCGAACGCCGCCGGCCGGTAGGTGGCCTCGAGCCGGACGACGGCGGCGGCGGCCAGATCCGGATCCGCGGCGAACAACTGGATCACCACGTCCGGCTCGCCCGGGTAGGGCTCCGCGATCTCGACCCCGCCCCCACCCTGCGCCAGGCCCTTCGCGGACACCATCTCGGTCACGGCCCAGGCGGCACCGTAGTGGCGGCACAGGCGCCGGAAGGGCGCGTCGGTGAACCCCGCCATCGGCGCGAGCGCGGCCCCGCGAGCGAGCCGCGCCGTGAACCAGGCCGAACCCGTACCGGGCGTGGCCGGCGCGGCGGCGCCGGAGGGTGGGGGAGACGGCGGCATGCTGCGAGGCTAGCCTACCGGGTCGGTCGGCGGCGTCGCGCGGTCCGCGCCCGCGCTGGCCGGCAGGGCGCGCTCGAGCCAGCGCCACCATGCACCCCCCAGGAAGTCGTCGCCGTGCTCGCGCGGGGCTGCCGCGGCCAAGCGTGCGAAGTCGCCCGCTCGCGTGAGCTCGACCGGCGTCTCTTCGGCTCCGAACCCGCCGTCGAGGTCGCTGCCGATCCCCACGCGCTCCCAGCCGACGATCCCCGCGACGTGCGCCGCCTGCGCGCGCACGGCGTCCATCGTGACCGGCCGGCCGGCTGAGCCGGCGCTCGGGTCCAGGAAGCCGTTGCCCAGCACGATCCCGACCAGCGCGTCGCGCTCGCCGAGCGCCCGCAGCGCGTCGTCCGTCAGGTGGCGGTCGGTGGGCGTGATGGCGCGGGCGTTGCTGTGCGAGGCGACCACGTGCCCCTCGAAGCGCGACAGCGCCTCCCAGAGCGACTCGTCGGCGAGGTGGCTCACGTCGAGCGCCATGCCGATGGCCGACATCTCGTCGATGAGCGCACGCCCGAGGTCGGTGAGCGGCCCCGGCGCACGGGTGCCGCCGGCGTATCGCGTCCGCTGCCACGCCGGCCCCACGAGCCGCACGCCGCGTTGCCACCACCAGGAGGTCTCGTCGGGGGTGCGGATGGGGTCCGCGCCCTCCATCAGCACCACGACGCCGATCGGTGCCTCGCCGCCGCCGCCCGCGCGCAGCGCACGCAGGCTCCGCAGATCGGCGCGATCGCGCACGATGCGGATCGTGCCGGCCTCCTCGAGGCGCTCGTAGTAGCGCAGCTGGGCGTCGGCCTGGGCGAAGGCGCCCTCGGCGTCGCGGTACGCCTCCGGCTCGGGATAGGGCGGCGGCGTCTCGCGCCCCCCGGCCTGCATCGGCACGCGCTCGGCCGGGTTGGCGAAGAGGGTCCCCACGACGAGGTCGATCCCGGCGCGCCGGAGCTCGGGCCACGTCACCATGCCGGTCTGGTGGCTGCGCCCCTCGGCGGCGCGCAGTTCGTCGAGGCCGAGGTCGAGGTCGCGGCCCATGGCCACGGCGTTGTGCGCCAGGTCGAGGTGTCCGTCGACGCGGGCGCGGAAGGCGGCGTTCGAGGTGTCGCGCGGTTGATCCATGCAGCGAGTCTACGGGCCGAAGCCGTGCGAGCACCGGACGGGGCCCATCCGCGGCCGCGAACGAGGTGGATGACACTGGGTCGCGCACGGCCCCGTGCTAGCCTCGCCGTAGTGAGAGATACCGACGTCCCCACGCCGGCTGCGCCTCGTTCGCGCGTCCGGAGCGTCCTTCCCGTGGCTTCGGTCGTCACGCGGTCGGCACGGCCCGAAGACGCCTACCTCGTGCACGCCCTCTACCGCGCCACCCCTGGATACTTCGACGTCATCAGCATCCCGGTGCCGACCCGCGCGGAGGTCCGCACCGAGATCGAGGCGGCGGAGCGCGACGACCGCCGCCACATCGAGCTGATCCTGGAGCGCGACTGCCCGCCGCTCGAAGACCCCGACGACTGCTACGACGCCGTGTCCGGATGCTGGGTCGTGGCGTACCTGGACTACAAGGTCGACTACCCCGAGGCCGGCGACGCCACCGTGAACCTCTTGCTCGTGCACGGGGCCCTGCACGATCGCGGCATCGGCCGGCTCGCCGTGCGCGACCTCGAGCGGCGGCTCACGGGCTCGGTGCGGCGGGTGCTCGCGAGCATCTACGGCCGTAACCCCGCGGCCAGGCGGTTCTGGGAGGGCCTCGGGTACGAGTTCGCCATCGACGCGAGGCCCATCCTCGACTGGTACTCCAAGACCCTCGAGTAGAGCGTGGCGGCCGAACGGCCGGTGCTAGACTCGAGGCAATGGTCCACGTGGTGAGCGTCTCGCTCGGCTCCGCCAAGCGCGACGTCGACAAGACCGTCGAGATCCTCGGTCACGAGGTCCGCCTGGAGCGCCGCGGCACGAACGGCAGCGTCGAGGGCGCCAGGCGCCTGGTGAGCGAACTCGACGGCCGGGTGGACGCCATCGGTCTCGGCGGCCTCGACCTGTTCGTCACCTGGCGCGGACGGCGCTACTTCTTCCGCGACGCGCGCCGCATCGCCTCGGGCGCCACGCGGACGCCCGTGGTGTGCGGCGCCGGACTCAAGGACACGCTCGAGCGGCGGGCGGTGGCGCTGCTCGACGCCAGCCTCGGCTGGCGCGGGCGGCGCGTCCTGCTGTCGTCGGCGCTCGATCGCGGCGGCATGACCGAAGCGCTGGTCGAGCACGGCGCGACGGTCGGCTACGGCGACCTGGCGTTCGGCCTCGGCGTCCCCTGGCTGGTGCGCTCGGCGCGCGTCCAGGACGCGCTCATCAGGATCCTCGCGCCGATCGCGACGCGGCTGCCGATCTCGTGGCTCTACGACACCGGCTCGAAGCAGGACCGCACGGACGAGACCACGGAGCGCTACGCCCGCTTCTACGCGTGGGCCGAGGTCATCGCCGGCGACTGGCACTTCATCAGGCGGTACGCGCCCGCCGACCTGACGGGCAAGATCGTCCTGACCAACACCACCACGCAGGGCGACGTCGCCTTCCTCACGCGGCTGGGCGTCACGCGGCTCGTCACGACGACGCCGCGCTACGACGGCCGCAGCCTCTCGACCAACCTCCTCGAGGCCGCCTTCGTCGGGATCCGCGGTCGCAGGCTCGCCCGCGCGGATTACGAGGCGCTGCTGGACGAGTTCGACTACCGACCGACCGAACTGGACCTGCGGGCAGCCGCGGCCGCGGTCTGACGAGCCGCGGCGGCGGGGCGGCCGGATGAGGACCGGCGGCGGGCACGACGAGCACGGGTGCTAGACTGTCGCGATACGCTCCCCGCGCGCTCTCGGCTCCGCCATCGGCCCGGGTGGCAGCGACGGCACCCGGAGGAACTGGACGATGATCAGCGTGACGGATCTGCGGAACGGCACCAAGGTCGAACTCGACGGCGGCCTGTGGGAGTGCCTCGACTATCAGCATCAGAAGATCGGCAGGGGTGGCGCCAAGGTCGTCGCCAAGTTCCGGAGCCTCGAGACCGGCTCCATCGTGGAGCGCACCTTCAACTCGGGCGAGAAGCTCCAGGACGTGTTCATCGACTACCGGACGATGCAGTTCCTGTACGCCGACGGTGACACCTTCACCTTCATGGACACCGAGACCTACGAACAACCGACGCTCGATCGCGCGCAGATCGGCGCGGCGGCCCGCTTCCTCAAGGAGAACATCGAGGTCACGGTCGACTACTACCGAGGCCGAGCGCTCAAGGTGACCCTCCCGAACGTGGTCGAGCTGCGCATCGAGCAGACCGATCCCGGTGTCAAGGGCGACACCGTCTCCGGTGGCTCCAAGCCCGCGACGCTCGAGACGGGCGCCGTGGTGGCGGTGCCGCTGTTCGTCGAGCGGGGAACCTCCGTGAAGGTCGACACCCGCACCGGCGAGTACCTGGGTCGCGCCTGATGCAGGTCCGCGACGTCAAGCGCCTCATCGACGCCATGGCCGCCTCCGACCTCTCCGAGCTCGAGTTCGAGCAGCGTGACGGCGACGGACCGGTCGTGTTCAAGATCAAGCTTCGTCGCGGTTCCGCCGCAGGAGAACCCCAGTCGGTCGGCGCGCCGCAGCGCGCCGCCATGCAGGAGGCCGCCGCGCCCGCTCCCGCTCCGGCGCCGGAGAGCGTGCCGGCTCCTGCCGCCGTGGTCGACCACCATGTCGACGTCGCCGCGCCGATCGTCGGCACCTTCTACGCCTCGCCTGCGCCCGACGCCGGTCCCTACGTCAAGGTCGGGGATCGCGTGCAGCCGGGGACGATCCTGTGCATCATCGAGGCCATGAAGCTGATGAACGAGATCGAGTCCGAGGTCGCCGGGACGATCGT
>SKWV01000140.1 GCA_007128755.1 Trueperaceae bacterium | reverse complement strand
TTCGACCGCACGTTCGTCGACGCCAACGCCATCTCGCCGGAGCGCGCGCGCACGATCGCCGGCATCGTCGAGGCAGGCGGCGGGTCGTTCGTCGACGGCGGCATCGTCGGCGGGCCGGCGGTGGAGCGTGGCACCACCTGGCTGCACCTCTCCGGCCCGCGGGCGGTCGAGGTGGCGGAGGCCTTCGTCGCCGGACCGCTCGAGGTGTCGGTGCTCGGAGCGCGCGTCGGCGACGCCTCGGCGCTCAAGATGTGCTTCGCTGCCTACACCAAGGGCGTCACCGCGCTGCTCGCCGCGGCCCTGGCGACGGCGCGTCACCACGACGTGCTCGCCGCGCTCGAGGCGCAGTGGGAGCACCTCGAGCCGGGGTTCGTCGCGCGGGCTGCGGATCGGGTCCGGCGGTCGACGCGCAAGGCGTGGCGGTTCGAGGGGGAGATGCACGAGATCGACGCGACGTTCGAAGCGGCCGGCGTGCCGGCCGGGTTCCACGCCGCGGCCGCCAGGACCTATGCGTGCCTGGCCGGCCTCGACGCGCACGCGGATCCTGACGGCACGGAGCCGCCCGATCTCGAGACGGTGCTGCGGGCGCTACGAGGCGCCTAGCAGCCCGAGATCGGCCACGGGACCGGCCCGTGGACCATCTGGGGCTTCGCTCGTGGCGATCAGAGCTTGCGCGCGAGCAAGATGCCGAGCGCGAAGCCGAGGCCCATGGTGACGAGCGCCGAGGTGACGGGCCGCTCCTCGATCTGGTCCTTCATGCCGTGCACGACGTCCTGGCCCTTGTCCTTGACCACGTCGGTCGCGTCGTGCATGACCGAGCGCATGCGCTCGCCGCCCTCCTCGAGGACGCCGCTCGCGGCTTCCCTGACGTTCTCGATCGCGTCGGCGCTCACCTGCTTGGCGGCGCTGCCGCCACGGCGAGTGATCTGCTTCAGGTCGGCCTGGAGCCGATCGAGGTCCTTCTTCAGGCCTGCGATGTCTCGACGGACTTCTCGGGTGGTCATGATGGTCTCTCCTTGTGAGATCGCCGAAGGTGCCTAGTCGAGGGTGCGGGCGGCGTGACGCCGCTCGCGCTCGTCACGATGACCCACGCGCGCCCGACACGGCCGCGATCACAGCGGTGTCGCTCGACGCGTCAGGGGGCCCTACGCTTGTTCGCAGGGCCCGGGCGAAGGTCCTAACGCCGGCTGCCGAGGAGCCAGCCGATGAACACGCCGATGCCGAGCGCGGTGAGCGTCGAGGTCATCGGCTTCTCTTCGATCTGCTCCCTGACGGTGCCGGCCATCTCGCGGGTCTTGGCCTCGACCGTGTCGGACGCGTCGTGGAGCGTAGATGCCACCTTGCTGGCGCCCTCCTGGGCCGCTTCCTTGGCCTGCTGCGCAGCGCCCTTGGCGGCCTCGCCGGCCTCCTGCGCGGCACCCTTGGCGGCCTCGCCGCCACGCTCCGCTGCCCGCCGCATGTCTTCCTTGGCGCGCTCGGCGTCTTGCTTGGCTTGTTCGGCCTTCTTGTCGTAGTCGCGTGTGGACATGGTGATCTCCTTCGATGAGAGTAGGCGTCGTGGCTCGGACGCCACCGTAGCGCGACATGTGGCTTCGGCGCGGTGACGCTCGTCCGTCGACGGCGCAGGCGTGCCTGCTGGTGCAGGCGTGCCGTCGGCCGGAAGTCATGGTCGCTCTCCGTGCCGTCTCGGCCATGCACCCGTGGCGAGCATGGACGTAGGCTCGACGGACGGAGGACGTCATGGTCGTGGAGATGCGGGGAGTCACGAAGCGGTACGGCCAGGTGCTGGCGCTCGACGGCATCGACCTCGAGATCGTCGGCGGCGACGTCGTCGCGATCCTCGGCCCCAATGGCGCCGGCAAGACGACGGCGATCGACGTGATGATGGGGTTGCGCCGGCCGACGGGTGGCTCGGTCCGCCTGTTCGGCGAGGCGCCGACGAGGAGAGCCGTCCGATCACGCGTGGGGGCCATGCTCCAGGACTCGGGCGTCCCGACCTCGCTCCGTGTCGGTGAGCTCGTCGAGCTCTTCGCCCGCTACTACCCGCACGCCCTGCCGCACGACGAGCTCTTGGCTCGAGCCGACCTGACGTCGGTGCGCCGCACCCTCGTGAGCGCGCTCTCGGGAGGGCAGAAGCAGCGCCTCTACTTCGCCCTGGCGATCGCCGGCGATCCCGACCTCATCTTCCTCGACGAACCGACGGTGGCGATGGACGTGGAGGCCCGCCGGGCGTTCTGGTCGCAGGTCGAGGAGTTCGCCGCGCTCGGCAAGACGATCCTGTTCAGCACGCACCACTTGGGCGAGGCCGACGCCGTCGCGCGTCGCATCGTCGTGATCCAGCACGGCCGTCTGCTCGTCCAGGGGACGCCGGCCGAGATCAAGCGGCTCGTCGCCGACAAGACCGTGCGCTTCACGTCGGACGTCGCCGCACGGCGGCTCACGGCGCTCCCCTTCGTGCAGGGCGCCGTGCGCGACGACCGGTACCTGGTGGTCTACACGAGCGAGCCCGAGGCGCTGCTGCGGCACCTGTTCGAGGATGGCGTCGCCGTAGCCGATCTGACCGTGCGCGACACCGACCTCGAGGCTGCCTTCGTGAGCCTGACCGGGCGGGCGGCGGCATGAGGCGCCCGGTGTCCCCTACCTTCGCACGCCGACTCAGCCCGACCAGCCGGCCCGGCGGCGGTCTCGTCCCGATGGTCCGCGCCCAGGTGAGCACGGAGTTGCGCTCCGGCGCACGCGTGCCGGAGTTCCTCATCGGGACCGTCGCGATCCCGGTGATGCTCTTCCTGATGTTCGGGGTCCCCAACGCCCGCTTCGAACTCCCCGGCGGCACGAGCATGATGACGCTGATGATGCCCTCCTTCGGGGCGTTCGGCGTCCTCAGCCTCGTCATCTTCAGCTTCGGCGTGGAGATCGCCAACGAGCGGGGGAGAGGATGGCTGCGGCTGATGCGGGCGACACCCGTGCCGGGGTGGGTCTACTTCGTGGGGAAGCTCGCCATGACGCTGGCGTTCGGCGTGGTGCTCGTGGCCGTGCTGTTCGCCGTGGGCGCCGCGGTGGGCGTGCGGATGCCGCTCGAGCGCTGGATCGCCGCCTTCGGCGTCCTGCTCCTCGGGGGGATGAGCCTCTCCACCATCGGCTTCGCGCTCGGCTACCTCGCCCGCCCGCGCACCGCGTCCACCATCGCCAATCTCGTCTACCTGCCGTTGTCGTTCGCGTCGGGGTTCTTCTTCCCGCTCGGTCAGCTGCCGACGTTCCTGCAGGACCTCGCGCCCTACCTGCCGACGTACCACTACGGCCGGCTCGTGTGGGGAACGATCGGGTCTCCCGAGGCGGTCACGGCGTTCACGGGTATCGAGCCCGGCAACCTCGCCCTGCACGTCACGTTCCTGGTCGGCACCTTCGTCGTGTTCGGCGTGCTGGCGCTCTGGGGGTACGGACGCGACCGGAGCCGCGAGGCGGCGTGAGCGGCCGGCCCGACGTGCGGACCGCGTGCCAGCCCCTCACCTCGCGCTAGTGCCCGAACAGCCGCGCGCCGTCCACGTAGGCGTCGGCGATGATCCCCGAAGCCGCGCTCCACCCCATGGGGTACGTTCCGCCGGGCTCGTGCGTCGCGCCGTTCAGGTACTCCGAGAACGACCACGGCTCGCCGTCGCGGGCACGGGCGTTCGCGGCGTGGATCCCGTCCCGGTACCGCGCGGCCAGATCGAGCCGGCCACGATCGGCGAGGCTCGCGGCGTAGAACGCCGTCACGATCGGCCAGAGCCCGCCGTTGTGGAACTCGTGCGGGGCGTTCTTGAAGGTGTGCGAGAACGACATCTGGAGGTCGTCCCAGTACTCGTCGCGGGGCGTGATGACGGGGTCGAACGCGGGCAGGAGCATGACGTCGTCGGGCGCCAGCTCGTCCTCGATGAACGCGTCGACCGCCCGGTCCTGCGCCTCGTCGGAGACGCCCAGGAGTGACACGAGCGCGTTCGCCATGCCGTCGAAGCGGAAGCCGTACCCGAGCGGTGAGAAGAAGGGCATCCAGTAGACGCCGCGGCGATGGCCGGCGGCGCCGTGCCCCTTCTCGTAGAGCACCGGGTGGTAGACGTCCTCGGGAGGCTCGTGCTCGTGCGGGAACCAGTAGTTGGCGCGCAGGAGGTGACCGAGCCTCGTGATCCGCTCCTCGAGCGCATGGTCGGCGCTGCCGTGCAGGGAGCGATGGATGCCGGCGATGGCGCGCTGCGCCTGCAGGTAGAGCAGCTGATCGTAGAGGACGTAGCCGCTCTGCACGTACTCGTCGGCCCAATCGCCCGTCGGCGGCACGTACAGGAGTCCGCGCGTGTTGAACTCCCAGGCGCCGAGGAGCTGCCGCACCCGCTCGAGCGGCTCGAGCATCGCCTCGAGGAAGTCGTCGTCGCCGGTCCGCCGCCAGTACTCGCTGCAGCAGATCGCGAACCACAGGCCCGCGTCGACGCGGCCGGTGGTCCCGCCGTACGAGACGCGGCCCGCCTTGGTGTCGACGTTACTGGGGATCTCGCCGTGCGGGCCCTGGTGGAGCGCCAGCGTCTCGAGCGTCCGTCGACAGGTGTCGATGAGCTCGTCGTCGTCGCCCAGCAGCGCTGCGAGGCCGATGATGGCGCCGTCGCGCGCCCAGATCCGCCGGTAGTTGTCGCGTTGGGTGGGCGTCGCGAGGAAGCCCTCCTGCGTGGCGCAGGCGCGCATCAGGTCGAGCGATCGCTCGTGCGCCTCTGCGATCGCGGGAGCATCGTGCTGGTCGGGGCGTGTCATGGTCACCTCACCACACGTACGCGGCGACGATCGCGATCACGAGCGCCGCCAGCAGCATCAACGTGATGATGCTGAACGCCGCCAGGAGCGGCGACGTGTCGCCCTCGGCCGCCACCGCCTCGTCGCCCCGCTGCGCCGATTCGGTCGCCGCCGCGATGATCAGGGCCACGATCAGCCCGACGACCAAGAACGGCAGCCACGCGACGCCGAAGATCACCGGGCCCGCGGGGCCGATCCAGGCGCCGCCCGCCCACATGGTGAAGAGCAGGATCACGAAGAGCCACACGAACGGAAGCACCGTACCCGAACGCGAAGGGGGTGCCCTCCCGACCACCATCACGAACAGGAAGGCGATGGCGAGGGCGAAGGCGACGACGAACAGGAACTCGACGAAGAACATGGGCCACCTCCAGGGAGGCGCTCAGCGGGCGGATCTCAGCACCGCATGGAGCCGCTCGACGTCCTCGCGGCGGCAGAGTTCGGTGCCGTCCGTCATGACGGCGGCCGCGCCGGCCGCGATCCCCATCTGCGCGGCGTCGACGATGTCCAAATCGCGCGCGAGCCCGGTGACGACGCCGGCCACCATGCTGTCGCCGGCGCCGACCTTGCTCCTGATGGTCACGGTGGGAGCGTGCAGATGCCGCACGCCGTCGGCGTCGACGAGCCACGCGCCGCCCGCCCCGAGCGAGACGAGCACCACCTCGGCGCGACCCTCTTCGATCAGCCGCCGCGCCGCGCGCTCCTGGTCTTCCTCGCTCCGGAGCTCCTCGTCGAAGAGGGCTCGGAACTCACGGATGTTCGGCTTGATGAGGTAGGCGCCGCCCTCGATGCCCGCTCGGAGCGGCGGCCCGGACGTATCGAGGATGAAGCGTGCGCCGAGCTTCCGGGCCACTTCGCCGATCATCGCGAACGCGTTCTCCGGGAGCCCCGGGGGGAGGCTGCCGCTGGCCACCAGGTAGTCGGGTCGCGGGTTGACGTTCTCGAGGATGTCCAGGAACCGCAGCCACTCGTCGGACTGCACGTCCGGCCCCGGCATCCCGAAGCGGTACTGCTGCTCGGAGGAGCGCTCGAAGACGATGAAGCTCTCGCGCGTCAGCCCGGCGATCGGCACGGCCACCTGATCGAGGCCCTCCTCGTTCAGCAGGCGCTCCAGCATGTCGCCGTAGGGCCCGCCGGCGAGGTAGAGCGCCTTCGACGTCCCTCCCAGCCGTGCGATCGCACGGGCGACGTTGATCCCGCCGCCGCCGGGCTCCCGCCGCGGCGCCTCGCAGCGCAGCTTCTTCTCGGGCGCCACCGACTCGACCTCCGTGTTGATGTCGATGGCCGGGTTGAGCGTGATCGTGACCACGTGCCGCATGTCTCCCACCCTTCCTTCCAGGGGTCTCGCGTGCGCGCGTGCGACGTGGCGCCCGATGTGTCGCACACGTGGACCGCGCTCGCGCTCGTCGCGGTC
>SKWV01000201.1 GCA_007128755.1 Trueperaceae bacterium | reverse complement strand
GTCCTCGAGGTCGCGATCGGCACGCCAGGCGTGGTCGACCGGACGAACCGGCGCATCAGCATCGCCCCCAACCTTCCGGCGCTCGAGTCCGAGGGCTTCCTCGATCGGCTCGAGGAGGCCGTCGCACGCCCGCTCAGCGTCATGAACGACGTCAACGCCGCCACACTGGGCGAGCTCCGCGATGGCGCAGGCGCGACCGTCACCGACCTCGCGTACGTGAGCATCGGCACCGGGCTCGGGTTCGGGCTCGCCATCGCGCGCGAGATCCACCATGGCGTGGGCGGACGGGCGGGAGAGCTCGGCCTGCTCGCCTACCCACCGGGCGGTACGACGTCGCTCGAGGATCACCTCTCGGGCGCCGGCGTCCGCCGTCGTCACACACGCGCTGGCGGTTCGGGCAACCCCGAGGACGCGTTCCTCGAGGCCGAGGAGGGGCGCGAACCCGGCGCCTCCGTGATCGCGGCGTTCATGAGCGACCTGAACTGGGCCCTGACCCTCGTCGCCACGCTCATCGATCCCGACCGCATCGTCCTGGGTGGCGGCATCGGCCTGCGCTGCGCGCCGCATCTCGACACCATCCGCGCCTCCGTGGCGCGCTCCACCGGTTATCCCGTCGACGTGGCCGTCGCCGAACTGGGCGACGACGCCGGACTGATGGGCGCCGTGGCTTCGGCACTCGAGCCCGCTCGCTCCGTCGAGCGGCTGCTGGGAGGAGGTCAGATGGCGTCCATCCGCTGACACGAACCCACTCCCACCGACCCGCACCACCCTCGGTACCACCTGGAGGAATCGCATGATCAAGCTCCTGATCCGCAGCGCCACCATCGTCACGTTCGTCGGCGCACTCTTCGCCGCGAGCGCACAGACCACCATCGTCTGGTCCTTCTGGGGCGACCCGGGCGAGCTGCCGCCGAACTACGAGGTCATCGAAGCGTTCCACGCCGCGCAGGACGACGTGCGCGTCGAGGTCCAGCACGCGCCCTGGGGCGCCTACTTCGATCGCATCCAGACGCAGATGGCCGGCGGCACCGCGCCCGACGTCATGTTCCTCAACAACATCCCGTCGTACGCGTCGCGCGGCGTCCTCATGCCCCTCGACGAGCTCATCGAGCGCGACGGCTTCGACACGAGCACCTACCACCCGGGCCTCATCGACGTCTTCAGCTACGACGGCCAGATCTTCGGCTTCGCCCGCGACAACGACACCAACGTCCTGTACTACAACGCCGACCTCTTCGACGCGGCGGGGCTCGCCTACCCGACCGCCGACTGGAACTGGGACGACCTCCGCTCCGCCGCCCTCGTACTGACCGAGCGCGACGCACAAGGCCGCGCGCTCCAGTACGGACTCGCGCTCGAGAAGAACCGCTACCCGCAGTGGGTCTACCAGGCCGGCGGCACGCTCTTCGACGACCCGCTCGCGCCGACCTCGTTCCACATGGACTCCCCGGCGGCGGTCCAGGCGATCGGGTTCATCGCCGACATGATCCTCGAGGACCGCTCCGTCCCGTCGTTCGACGCCATGGCGCAGCTCGGCTCGACCACGGAGCTCTTCAGCACCGGCCGCGTCGCGATGGTGATGACGAACGCCGCCCGCATGCCGACCTTCGCCGAGGCCGGCTTCTCCTGGGACGTCGCGCCCCTGCCCGCCGGTCCCGACGGTGAGCGCGCCAACACGCTCGGCGGCGCCGGCTACGTGATGTCGTCGACCACCCAGCACCCCGACGCCGCCTGGACGTTCCTCACGTTCCTGGCCGGCACCGAGGGCCAGTCGATCTTCGCCAGCACCGGCGTGGCCGTGCCCGCGTCGTACGCCAACCCCGACGTGGCCGACGCCTTCGTGAACGCCTGCGTGGAGGGCGTCTCCTGCGACGTCTTCATCGCGGAGACGGAGCGCGGCCGCCTCGCCCCGAACTTCCCCGACTGGCGCGAGATCGAGAACACGATCGTCGTGCCCCACCTCGACCTCATCTACACGGGCGAGATGAGCGCCGAAGCCGCTCTCACGATGATGGCGACCGAGGTGAGGAACTTCATGGCCGCGCGCCAGTGAAGATCTTCGACGCGCACGTCCACAACTTCTGGTGGGAAGGACGCACGTCGGGCGACCGGTTCATCGCCCAACTGCAGGAGGTCGCCGAGGAGGTGGGCATCGTCAAGATCGCCCTCCTCGGCACCCCTGGGCCGCTCGGTCATGCGGCGCTCTCGGACGCCATGGAGCAGGCCCCCGGCCTGTTCTGTGGCCTCGGCTGGCTCCGCCTCGACGAGGACCCGCCGAGCCTGATCGACGAGTTCGCCGAGCGCGGGTTCCACGGCATCAAGATCCTGGGACCGCGGCGGAACTACGACGACGAGGCCTACTTCCACCACTTCGAAAAGGCGCAGGCCCGCGGCATGCGCATCCTCTTCCACACCGGCATCCTCGGTGGCCCGAACGACTACCTCATGGGCGCCGCCGAGGACGCCTGGAAGGCGCCGCCGACGGGTGAGGACGAAGAGCGCCTCGTCACGAAGCTCGGCCGCGAGGCCCGAGGCCGCGGCTACGGCTTCTCGTCGGCGCGCATGCAGCCGATCTACCTCGACACCATCGCCTTCCACTTCCCGGAGCTCTTCATCATCGGCGCCCACCTGGGCTGGCCCGACTACCGCACCGCCTGCGCGATCGCGCGCTGGCGCCCGCGCCTCTTCTTCGACGTGTCCGGCGGCGACGTCGTGCGCAAACACATCATCGACGGCGGCTACGTGATGAACGAGATCCGCCCCGAGAAGCTGGTGTACGGCTCCGACTCCGATCACCGGCGCATGAAGCGCGACGTCGAAGCCTGGCGGAGCGCCTTCACCGAGATGGGGCTCACGGACGAGCAGCAGCAGCTGATCTTCCACGACAACGCCGCCCGCATCTTCGGCACGCAGGACTGAGGGGAGCGCCGTGGCCGTCTCCACGAACGGTGACACCGGGCAGCCGACGCCGCGCCGTCGCACGAACCGCCTGAGACACCGGACGACGCTGGCGGCCTACGGCTTCCTCCTCCCGAACCTCGTCGGGTTCCTCGTCTTCACGTTCCTGCCGGTCCTCGCCGCGCTGCTCATCAGCTTCACGAACTGGGATCTGCTCCGGCCGCCCGAGTGGGTGGGCATCGCCAACTACGAGCGCCTGGTGAGCGACTCCACGTTCCACCGGGTGCTCCGCAACACGACCGTCTACGTGCTCGGCACCGTGCCGATCCAGATGGCGCTCGCGCTGCTCGTGGCGATGGCGCTCAACCAGCGCATCCCGGGGCGGACCTTCTTCCGCGCGGCGTACTTCATGCCCGTCGTCGCCTCCACCGTCGCGGTCGCGCTGGTGTGGCGCTGGATCTTCCACGCGGACTTCGGGCTCCTCAACAGCGCGCTCTACATGATCGGCGTCTCCGACCCGCCCAACTGGCTCTCGAGCACCCGCTGGGCCCTGCCCGCCATCATCATCATGAGCATCTGGCAGCAGGTCGGCTTCTCGATGGTGCTCTTCCTCGCCGGCCTGCAGGGCGTCCCGCAACACCTCTACGAGGCGGCCAAGATCGACGGCGCGAGCCAGTGGGACCGCTTCGTGCACATCACGATCCCGATGCTCTCCTCCACCACCTTCTTCGTGCTGGTGATCAGCGTCATCAACTCGTTCCAGGTGTTCGACCAGGCGTTCATCATGACGGAGGGCGGTCCCGCGAACGCCACCAACACGATCGTCTTCAACATCTATCGCTACGCCTTCCAGTTCTTCCAGATGGGCTACGCCGCCTCGATGGCGTGGGTGCTCTTCGCGATCATCTTCGTCGTGACCGTGGTCCAGTTCCGCTACCAGCGACAGTGGGTGCACTATGACTGAGCGTCCCGAACGCGACCGCCCCGCCCGGAGGGAGCGCCCACGCGGGAGCCGCTCGCTGCTCGGCTACTCGCTGGGCAACTGGCTGCTCGCGGCGTTCCTGGTGCCGACCGCGATCCTGATGCTCATGCCCTTCGTGTGGATGCTCTCCACCTCGCTGAAGAGCGCCGGCGCGGTGTTCGAGTACCCACCGAGCTTCATCCCGAACCCGTTCCGTTGGGACAACTACACGCGGCTGTTCGAGGTGCTGCCGTTCGCGCGGTTCTTCCTGAACAGCGTGATCGTCGCCGGATCGGTCACGATCCTGGCGGTGGCCACGAGCGCCATGGCCGCGTACGCCTTCGCGCGCCTGCGCTTCCCGGGCCGCGACACCCTGTTCATCGGTTATCTCGCCACGCTGATGATCCCCGCCCAGGTGGTGATCATCCCGAACTTCATCCTGCTCCGGAACCTCGGCTGGATCGACACCTACCAGGCGCTCATCCTGCCCGCGGCGTTCAGCGCGTTCGGCACGTTCCTGCTCCGGCAGAACTTCCTGACGATCCCGGGCGAACTCGAGGACGCGGCGGTGGTCGACGGCGCCAGCCACTGGCAGATCTTCACCCGCGTGATCCTGCCGCTCTCGGGGCCGGCGCTGTCGGCGCTCGCCATCTTCACGTTCCTCTTCAACTGGAACTCGTTCCTCTATCCGCTCGTCGTCACCAACTCGACCGCCATGAGCACCCTCACGGTCGGGCTCAACACGCTCCAGGGGCAGTACAACACCGCCTGGACGCTGCTCATGGCCGGCAGCGTGCTCGCGCTCGTGCCGGTGCTCACGGTCTTCCTGTTCGCGCAGCGCTACTTCATCAAGGGCATCACCCTGACCGGCATCGGAGGTCGCTGATGAGCACCGTCGACGAAAGCCGCGCGCGGGCGCTCGAGGTCCTCCGGCGCTGCATGGCGCCAAGCGGCTTCAAGGCCAGCGCCTTCGAGGGCGGCTACCCGCAGGTGTGGGCGCGCGACGCCGGCATCACGGCGCTCGGCGCGCTCGTGTCGGGCGACCCGGAGCTCATCGACTGCACGCGCGCCTCGCTCGAGACGCTCGGCGCGCACCAGACCGACCTCGGCATGATCCACCTCAACGTCGACACGCGCACGGGTGACGTGACCACCGAGAACGCCGGCGCGGTCGACGCCAACCTCTGGTTCCTCGTCGCCCACGACGCCTACCGGCAGCACGTCGGCGACGAGGGCTTCACCCGCGCCTCCTGGCCCCGCCTCCAAGCGGCGGAGACGTGGCTGCGCTACCAGGACATGAACGCCTGCGGGCTGCTCGAGGTGCCCGAGGCGGGCGACTGGGCCGACCTCTACAGCGTGCGCTACAACGTCCTCTACGACAACGTCCTCTACGTGGCCGCGCTGCGCGCGATGGCGGGGACGGCCGCCGCTCTGGGCGAGGACGCTTCGGCGTACGACGCGCGAGGGCGCGACGTCGCCCGCAAGATCAACCTGTTGATGTGGCTCGACCGGCCCTGGGACGGCCACGCGTTCGGGGCCCAACTCGAGGAGCTCAAGGCCCTCCGGCTCGAATGGTTCCTCCTCTACCAGAACACCGCTACCCTGACCGAAGCGCCCTTCTACCTGCCGTGGACGGGCTTCCGCGAGTTCGGCACCACGTTCGACGCCTTCGGCAACTCCCTCGCCATCCTCCTCGGCGTCGCCGACGAGGCGAAGCGCGAGCGCATCCTCACGCACGCGCACGCCGTGGGCGCCGACGATCCCTTCCCCATCAAGGCCTTCTACCCGCCCATCTACCCCGGCGACCGCGACTGGCGGGAGTACTTCCGGAGCCGCAACCTGAACCTCCCGTTCCAGTACCACAACGGCGGCATCTGGCCCTTCCTCGGCGGCTTCTACGTGGCGGCCCTCGTCGCGGCCGGCCACCACGACCGCGCCGTCCGCAGCCTCGCGCTCGTGGCCGACGCCAACCGCGCCGGCAAGCACGGCCCGTGGGAGTTCAACGAGTGGCTGCACGGCCAGAGCGGACGGCCCATGGGACACCCGCAGCAGGCGTGGTCGGCGGCGATGTTCGTCTACGCCCAGGACGCGCTGGAGCGCGGCGCGCCGGCGTTCTTCGGCGACTGGCGGGTCTAGGCCGGCGGATCGGCCTCCGGCGCACCCGCGCCGCCGCCCTTGACGGCCGACAGCGCGAACAGCCCGGGCTCGGCGTCCTCGTCGCGCCCCGTCAGCGAGGCGTACGTGGCGATCCTGGAGAAGCCGACGTCCTCCACGAGCGCCTCGTACTCGGACATCTCGTAGGCCTGCATCGTCTGCGCGTAGCGCGTGACCTCCCCCGACGCAGCGTCGACGACGAAGAACCGTGTGGTCGCCGCGCGTCGATCGGGATCCCAGTGGTGCTC
>SKWV01000199.1 GCA_007128755.1 Trueperaceae bacterium | reverse complement strand
GCCGGTGAGAGGGGGTCGGCACCGCAGGTGCCGTGGCCGAAGGCCCCCCTCACACCGGCGCTTCGCTTCGCGTCACCACCCCCGCCCCGCCAACAACTGCTCGTCGTCGAGCGTGTCGATGTTGATCCCGACCATGGCCTCGCCGAGGCCGCGGCTGATCTTCGCGAGCTCGTCGGGGTCGTTGTAGTGCGTGACGGCCTTGACGATGGCTTCGGCGCGGCGGAACCAGGCCTTCTCGCGGTCGGCGCTCTCGGTGACGCCGGGCGCGCTCTTGAAGATGCCGGAGCCGACGAAGACGCCGTCGAGGCCGAGCTGCATCATCATGGCGGCGTCGGCGGGCGTGGCGATGCCGCCGGCGGCGAAGTTGACGACCGGCAGCGCGCCGTGCTCGTGGACGTAGAGGACGACGTCGTAGGGCGCGCCGTGGTTCTTGGCGTAGGTCATGAGCTCCTCGCGCGGCATCGCCTGGAGCGCGCGGATGCTGCCGAGCACGGAGCGGGCGTGGCGGACGGCCTCGACCACGTTGCCAGTGCCGGCTTCGCCCTTGGTGCGGATCATGGCGGCGCCTTCGCCGATGCGACGGAGCGCCTCGCCGATCTCGGTGGCGCCGCACACGAACGGCACCGTGAACTGGTGCTTGTCGATGTGGAACGCCTCGTCGGCGGGCGTGAGGACCTCGGACTCGTCGATGTAGTCGACGCCGAGCGACTGCAGGATCTGCGCTTCGACGAAGTGGCCGATGCGCACCTTCGCCATCACGGGGATGTCGACCGTGTCCATGATGCGGCTGATCATGTCGGGGTCGGACATGCGGGCCACGCCACCTTGGACGCGGATGTCGGCGGGCACGCGCTCGAGCGCCATGACGGCGGTGGCGCCGGCGTCCTCGGCGATGCGCGCCTGCTCGGCGTTGACGACGTCCATGATGACGCCGCCCTTGAACATGTCCGCGAACCCGGTCTTGACGGTCGTGCTACCGAACAGCTTGTCGCTCATGAGTGGTGGCTCCTCCGAAGCGCGGTCGCTCCTGTTCGGACGCGCGCTGTGTTCCTTCCCTCCCATGGTGCCACGGGCGGAGCGCTCGAATGAGGTGCGGGCGACGCTTTCGGGGCACGATCACCCGCCGCGGGGCGCGGCCGCTCGGGTGAAGGCGGCGTAGCGCTCGAGCAGTTCGAGCGCCGCGCCGCTCGCGATGATCTCTTGGGCGCGCGCGACGCAGGCCACCAGGTCGGCTTCGCCGTCGCCGAGGTAGATGGCCGCGCCGGCGGCGAGGGCGACGACGTCGCGGTGGGCGCGCGCACCGCGGCCGGCGAGCACGTCGCGCACGGCGACGGCGTTCTCGACCGCTCCGCCGCCGAGGATGGCGCCGCGTGGGGCGCGCTCCACGCCGAGCTCCTCGGGCGTGACGCGGCGCGTGACGATGGCGCCGTCGGCCGAGAGCTCGCTCACCACGCTCTCGCCCGAGACGGCGAGGTCGTCGAGCCCGTCGCCGTGGACCACGAGGGCGCGCTCCAGGCCGAGCCCGTGCAGCACGCGCGCGAGCATCTCGGTGCGTTCGGGGTCGAAGACGCCCATGAGGTGGCGTGTGGCGCCGGCCGGGTTGGTGAGCGGTCCCAAGTTGTTGAAGACGGTGCGGGCCTGCAGATCGGCGCGGATCGGCGCCACGAAGCGCATGGCCGGGTGGTGGTTGCGGGCGAACACGAAGGCGACGCCGAGCGTGGCGATCGCCTCGGAGACGGCCTCGGGCGCGAGGTCGACGCGGACGTCGAGGGCCTCGAGCACGTCGGCGGAGCCGGAGCGCTTGGTGACGCCGCGGTTGCCGTGCTTGGCGACCCGCGCGCCACCGGCGGCGGCCACGAACATCGCCGTGGTGGAGACGTTGATGGTGGAGACGCCGGTGCCGCCGGTGCCGCAGGTGTCGATGACGGGGCCCTCCCAGCTCGTGGGGACCGGGACGGCGCGCTCGCGCATCGCCTGCGCGAACCCGACGATCTCGTCGACGGTCTCGCCGCGGGTGCGCAGCGCGGCCAGCAGGGCGGCGGCCTGCACGGGCGACAGGTCGCCGTCCATGAGCCGGCCCATGACTCCCTTCGCCTCTTCGCTCCCGAGGCGCTCGCCGTCGAACACGCGCGCGAGCAGCAGCCCGATCGGCTGGACGTCATCCATGGGGGACCTCCGGGTCCTGGACGCGGCGCCGTGGGGTGCCGAGCCGCGCGCCGCGCGCGTAGGCGCCTTCGAGCACGGCGCCGAGATCGCGCACGAAGGCGGGTTCGAGCGCGACGCCTTCGGCGTCGGCGATCGCGGCCACGCGAGGACGCGCGGCCCGTCCCCGCCGCTCGACACCGAGGAGCGCCTTGCCGGCGCGCACCGGCCACCACGTCCCGGTCCAGATGCGCACGCCGAGCCGCGGGTGCCGCCGGACGAAGTTCCAGCCTTGGCGCCCGAGCGACTCGTACTTGCGCTCGAGGACGTCGAGCGTGATGGGATCGGCGTGCCAGACCTCGACGTCGCCGGCGAGGCGCGAGCGCACGCCGCGGCGGTGGAGCCGGTAGCCGAACTCCATGTCCTCCCAGCCGTAGCCGTCGAACGTCTCGTCGAAGCGCATGTCGCCGATGGCCGTGCGCTCGATCAGCATCGCGGCGAACCAGAACCCGCCGGCCCCGAAGCGGTGACCGTCACGCCAGCTCCTCGCGCCCGAGAGGCGTTGACGCCAGGCTTGCTGCAGGGTGGTGAGCGCCGCCTCGGGCGGGACGTGCACGCGCGGCACCCAGGCGCCGCCCTCGCGCTCGGCGCGCTCCAGCCAGCGCGCGAGGGTGGTGTCGTCGAGCGGCGACACGTCGTCGTCGGCGAAGAGCAGCCAGGAGCCGCGGGCGCGCGCGAGGGCGGCGTTGCGGGCGACGGAGCGCCCGCGGTTGGGCTGCCGGACGCTCACGACGCGCGGGTCCTCGGCCGCCAGCCGCGCGAGGCGTGCGCTGGTGTCGTCGGGTGAACCGTCGTCGACCACGACGATCTCGAACGCGTGCTCGAAACGCTGAGCGGTCCAGGCGCGCACGGTGCGCTCGATCAGGGCCGCCCGGGCGTAGGTGGGCACGAGGATGCTGAGGAGGGGCGCGGCGGCGCTCACGTCGGCCTCTCCTCCTCGCGCCGCGCGGCGAGCGCCGCCGTCAGGTAGGCGCGTTCGTACCGGAACGTGGGGTGGGTCACGTAGCGAGCGACGACGCGGTTGAGGACCAGCCGCTTGAGCGCCAGCACGACCGGGTGGATGCCGAGCGCCCAGGCGATGGACGCGTCGCCGTGCTTGCGCCAGACGCGCACGTGCGCCGCGCCCGCCGAGCGCGCCTTGGCCTCGAGGTCGTCCAGGTACCGCTCGTCCCAGTGCTCGGCGACGGCGTTCGGGAGGAAGACGAAGCGCGCGCCGGCGCGCTGCAGGCGGTACGCGAGGTCGATGTCCTCGCCGCCGTAGCCGGAGAAGTCGGCGTCGTAGCCGCCGACCTCGCGGAAGAGGTCGGCGGCGAGGCTGAGCGCGGCGCCGGTGGCGTGGAACCAGCGGATCGCGCCGCCGGGCGTCGCGCCGTGCGAGAGGTGGGGCGGGAGCACCAGTCGGCCGATGCCGACGACGCGGCGCTCGTCGTGCGCCGCGAGGTGTGCCGCGAGCCAGCCGGGGCGCGGGATGACGTCGTCGTCGCTGAAGAGCAGCACGCGGCCGCGCGCCGCCTCGGCGCCGCGGTTGCGGGCACGCGCCGCGTGGGTGCCGGGCGTGGTTTTCCAGCTGAAGGGGTAGGGCGGGGTGTAGGTCGTGAGGAAGGCCTCGGTGTCGTCGCGGCAGTCGTCGGCCACCACGATCACCTCGAACGAACCGGGCTCGCTCTCGAGGGCGCGGAGCTTGTGCTCGAGCAGCGGCCGCCGGTCGTGCGTCGGGATGATCACGGAGATGTCGACGCCCTCGGTGCGCGACAGCGTGGGAGCCATCGCCGGCTCGCTCGCGGCTCGGTCGCTCGCGCGGCGCCGCAGTGCGCCCTCTCCGCTCCCGCTCATCGGCAGAGGCGCAGGAACGAGCGCAGCATGTCGTGGCCCGTCGTCGTGAGGATGCTCTCGGGGTGGAACTGCACGCCCCAGGTGGGGTGCTCGGCGTGGCGCATGCCCATGAGGACCTCACCGTCCGGATCGTCGCACCAGGCGTTGGGCACGAGCGTCGGCGGGACGTCGACCACGATGAGCGAGTGGTAGCGCGTGGCCTCGATGCCCTGCGGCAGGCCGTCGAACACGCCGCTGCCGTCGTGCCTGAGCGCGCTCGTCTTGCCGTGCATGATCGTCGGCGCGCGCACCACCCGCGCGCCGAACGCCGCGCCGATGGCCTGGTGCCCGAGGCAGACGCCTAGCAGCGGGTAGCGCCCGCTGTAGCGCTCGATGAGCGCCACCGAGAGGCCGGCCTCGGCCGGCGTGCAGGGGCCGGGCGACACGACGATCGCGTCGGGCGCCTCCCGGTCGACGTCGCCGAGATCGAAGCGGTCGTTGCGCCAGACGGTCGAGTCGGCGCCCAGCTCGCCCAAGTACTGGACGAGGTTGTAGGTGAACGAGTCGTAGTTGTCGATCACCAGCACCTTCATGCCAGGCCCTCGCAGGCGAGCTCGACCGCGCGGCGCAGCGCCGCGAGCTTGTTGAGGGACTCCTGGTACTCGGTCTCGGGGTCGCTGTCGGCGACGATGCCGCTGCCGGCCTGCAGGTGGAGGCGCCCGCCGGCGACCACCATCGTCCGGAGCGTGAGCGCCATGTCCATCTCGCCGCCCACGGAGAGGTACCCGAACGCGCCGGCGTAGGGGCCGCGGCGCACGCTCTCGAGCTCGTCGATGATCTCCATCGCGCGGATCTTGGGCGCGCCCGAGGCGGTGCCCATCGGCAGCGTGGCCGAGAGCGCGTCGAGCGGCGTCTTGCCGTCGGCGAGCTCGCCCTCGACGCGCGACACGAGGTGCATCACGTGGGAGTAGCGCTCGACACCCATCAGCTCCGACACGCGGACGCTGCCGAAGCGGCAGACGCGGCCGAGGTCGTTGCGCCCCAAGTCGACGAGCATCACGTGCTCGGCACGCTCCTTGGCGTCGGCGAGCAGCTCGGCGGCGAGCGCGTCGTCGGCGGCGGCGGTGGCGCCGCGCGGCCGCGTGCCGGCGATCGGCCGCGTCTCGACGCTCACGCCGTCGGAGCGCACGAGGCTCTCGGGCGACGAGGCGACGAGGGTGACGGCGCCGAGGTCGAGGTAGCCGAGGTACGGGCTGGGGTTGACGGTCCGCAGCGCCCGGTAGACGGCGAACGGGTGGACCCCGAGGTCGGCCGACAGGCGCTGGCTCGGGACGACCTGGAACACGTCGCCGGCGCGCACGTACTCGACCGCCCGCTCCACGGCGTGTTTGAAGCCCTCGGCGGTGAAGTTGCTGACGAACTCCGTGCGGGTCCCGGCGCGATCGCCGGGGACGCCGCCGAGCGGGCCGCGCAGGCGGGCGTGGGTGGCGTCGACGACGGCCTGGGCGCGCTCGCGGTCGGCGTCGTCGCCCTCCGTCGCCGGCGCGACGATGCAGAGCTTGCGGCGGAGGTGGTCGAACACGACGAGCACCTCGGGCTCGACGAAGAGCATGTCGGGGACGCCGAGCTCGTCGCGGTTCGCGTCGGGGAGGGTCTCGTAGAGGCGGATGAGGTCGTAGCTCGCGTACCCGACGACGCCGGCCCAGAAGCCGGGGAGCGGAGCCTCGGCCGCCGCGGCGGCGACCGGCCTGACCGTGCGCTCCCACAGGACCCGCAGCGGGTCCCGCGTGGTGAGGCGCTCGACGCGGTCGCCGGTCGTGATGCTGAGCTGGTCGCCGCGGACCTCGAAGCGGCGGCGCTGCCCGGAGCCGATGAAGGAGTAGCGGGCGACGCGCTCGCCCTGCTCGACGGACTCGAGCAGGAACGACGGCTGACCCGCCACCTTGAGGTACGCGGTCAGGGGCGTCTCGAGGTCGGCGAGCAGCTCGCGGTAGACGGGCATGACGGCGCCGGCCGGTGCGTGGGCGGCGGTGCTCGCGGGCGGGGCTGCGGCGGACGTGCGTGGGGTGCTGGACACGTGGATCTCCCGGCGTGGCGCGGCCGTGTGGCCGCGTGATGAGGTGGTCGGCGACGGTGCGGGCGCTAGGAGCGCCGCCATCGTCCCGACGCACCCGACCACCAGGCGCCCGCGCCGAGGGCGCGCACGGACGGGGTCCACGACGGTGCGTGCATGCGCGAGTCTAGCAGACGCG
>SKWV01000334.1 GCA_007128755.1 Trueperaceae bacterium | reverse complement strand
GTGCTCTCCTGCGCCTGGACGGTGCTCAGCTCGGGGAAACGCCCGTCGATCCGGGTCATGGCGGCGGCGCCGGCCGGGTCGCGTGCGCCCAGGAACCCGGCCATCACCACGCGATCGCCCGCACCCACGCCGTACGCCAGGTAGGTCGCGAGGCTGTACGGGCTGGCGAGGCGCTCGACCGGCTGGGCGACCTCGAACGTGCGGCCGGCCTGGTCGGTGACGGTGACGCTCGCGGGCAGCAGGCCGGCTTCGATGAGCGACCGCTGGGCCGTTGCGGACGTCGCGTAGCGCATGAACGCGGCCGCCTCGCCGTGCTCGGCCACGCGCGCCAGGACGACGCCGGGCAGCACCGTGACAGCCTGCGTGTCGCGCCAGTCGACGTCGCCGCGCCGCAGGACGAGGTGGCCGTCTCCCTCGACGCGCGCCACCGGCGCGCCGTCGTAACCGGTGGCCAGGACGTCGAAGACGACCATGAGATCACCCTCGACGACCACGGTCGGTCCGGCTGCCAGGGCGAGCGTGGCGCTGAGGCTCAGGGCGAGCGAGACGAGGAAAGCACCATGGAGATGCCGATGGCGACGCATACGTCCTCCTACGAGCGTTTCGACCGACAGGACGCGGGGCGGTGGCGGCGCATGTGCTCGGTGCCGTCATGCTATGACGCTGCCGGGGCGACCGTACACTGGCGCATGACCCTGCCGCCGTCACCCGCGAGCCTCCGCCCGCGGAGCTGGCACGGTGTGGTGCTCGCCGGCGGAGCGTCGAGGCGCTTCGGCAGCGACAAGGTGTTCGCGCGCGTGGGCTCGCTGCGCCTGATCGACCTGGCGCTCGCCTCGCTCGCCGACGCCGATGGCGTGACGGTCATGATCGGTTCACCCGAACGGCTGGCGGCGACGGCCTCGGTCCTGCCCCAAGGGGTCACGGCTCTGGCCGACGAGCATCCGGGCCGCGGCCCGATGGCCGGGCTCGCGACGGCCGCCGCGCATCACCGCACGTCGTGGATCGCGCTGCTCGCCGTCGACCTCCCGCTCGTGCCGTCGTCGTGGTGGTCGCATCTGGCCTCGCGCCATCGGCCGGGCGCCCTGGCGATCGTGCCGCGCGACGCGAACGGTCGCTGGGAACCGCTCGCGGCCCTCTACCACGGCTCGCTCGCCGCCGAGCTCGCGGCCGCCCTGGAGAGCGGTGATCCCGCTCGCCTCCGGCTGCAGGACTGGCTCGACGACCTCGAGAGCCGCGGCCTGGTCGCGGCGGTGGACGCGGCCGAGGCGCCTGCCGGCGCCCTGTCGAACGTGAACCGCCGTGACGACGCCGACCGCGTCGCCGCGGTGCTGCGGGCGTTGCGAGGCGAGGCGAGGGAGTAGGGCCGCGGCGAGACGCCCGAGGTGACGACCCCGCGGTCGCCATCCAGGAGGGCGGCGTCAGGGCGCTTCGGGGCCGCGATCGCCGCCGGCCATCGGCGGCGACCATGCCCGCACGACCATCACCGCGTCGCTCAGCCGCGACGGCGCCGGCATCGTTCCCGGCGGCCGCTCCGGCACGGCCAGCTCGGGGTGGTCGAAGAGGTCGTTCGTGGTGTCGACCAGCACGAGGTCGACGTCGGCGCCCACGCGCGTCGTGAGCTCCACCTCGACGCCCTCACCCATCGGGCCGTAGACGACCAATCTGGTCCAGCCATTCGGGCGCGCGAGCGCCCCCACCGGGCGGCCGTTCAACCGCACGCCGTCGACCGGCGTGTGGGGAGCGACCAGGACGGCGAGCTGCGGGGCGGCGCGCTGCGAGGCGATCCGGAGGGTCAGCCGACGCGTGCTGCCGTCGACGGTGTCCGTGAGGAGCTCGACCGTCGGGGCCGGCAGGCTCAGCACGGGAGCGGCGGCGCTGCGCATCGGCCAGGCGTCGGGCACCACGTCGCTCAGGTCGGCGACCCGCGCATCGCCGAAGAACGACGCCGTCCACGGGTCGCTCTCGGCGACGAAGCTCACGAAGCGTGCGGCGTCCCGCTCCGCGTCGACGATGTAGAAGGCGTTCACCGGGAAGGGGCGGGCGTCGCCGAAGGCGGCGGAGCGCGCGCCCGCGACGAACAGCGCGGCCGCCGCGAGCGCCAGCGCGAGGGGCAGGACGGCGCGCCGCGGCGCCAGCATCGCGCCGAGCAGCGGCAGGAGCAGGCTGGTGGCGAGCGCGATGATCACCACGAGCACGGGGGCGAGCGCGAGGCTCAAGCCGACGAACCCCTCCGCCAGGAAGGGAGGCAGCAGCAGTAGCGCGGGCAGCAGGCCGAGGAGCAGCACCGCCACGCTCGCGGGCGAGCGCGGCCAGCCGCCGAGTTCCGTCCACCTCAGGACGAGCGCGAGCGCGAGCACCCCTCCCAGGAGCGGCCACACGAACAGGTACGAGCCACCCGGGAGCGCCGCGCCGACGGCGAGCGTGAGGGTCGCCCACACCGCGTAGGCGCCCAGGATCGACTCGACCGGCCTGAGCCAGCGGCCGGCGAGGAGCGTGCCGAGCACCACCACGAGCGCGGCGAGGAGCGCGAGCGCCGCCATCGTGATCTCCGCCCCGTAGGGGGTGGCCATGGCGACGCTCCCGAAGGCGGGCTCGAGGCGCGCCAGGAGCGCGAGCGCGACGAAGCTCGCGACGCCGGCGAGGGCCGCCACCAGAAGCGTCGCCAGCGCGGCCAGCGCGACCCTGACGGGTCGCGCGTGGCGCAGGGCGTGCGCCCTCACCATCACGGCGAGGAGCGCGAGCACCGCCACGATCGCGGACGGGAGCGCCCACGAGGCGTCGTAGCGCACCAGGCCGCGGCGCAGCACGTCGAAGTAGACGGCGTCGCTCGCGCTCAGGAGCGGGGCGCCGAGATCGGCGTCGCCGAAGTGGCGCGTGAGGGCGACCACGTGCTCACCATGGTGCTGCAGGCTGCGCAGGCTCAGGTGCTCGACCGCGTCGTTCGCCGAGTGGTAGTGGGCGAGATCGCGGATGAACGCGAAGTTGAAGCCCGCGATGCCTCGCTCCTTGAACACGGTGAAGTCGGTGTCGTTCGGCAGCAGGTCGTAGATCTCGAAGCTCATGGACGAGGCGTTCGGGTACGGATCGACGGCGCCGAACGCGCGCATCAGCCCTGCGTTGCCCCGCTGCGTCTCGACGAGCACCGCGGGGCCGCTCGTGCCGCGCGCCTCGAGGTTGATCACGAGCGCGACCTCGGTCATCCACGGGTGCTCGGCGGCGAACGCCTCGGCGCCGAGCAAGCCCACCTCCTCGGCGTCGCTGAAGAGCACCAGCACGTCGTTCGCGAGCGGGTCGCCGGCCTGGAGCGCGCGCAGGCCCTCGAGGATGGCCGCCACCGCCGCGCCGTTGTCGGCTGCCCCGGGCGCCGTGGTCACGGAGTCGTAGTGGGCCATCAGCAGCACGGCGCCCCCCGCCGCTGCGCCGCTCGCTGGCATGCCGGCTGGGCGCGCGCCGCGCAGGCGACCGAGGACGTTGTCGACCACCGCCGTCGCGCCGAAGCGGTCGCTCACGGCCGTGGCGCGCTGCACCTCGGTCTCGAGCCCGAGCGCGGCGAGCTCCGCCAGCAGGTAGTCGCGCACGGCGGCGTTGGCGGCCGTGCCGACGGCGTGCGGTTCGCGCGCGATGACGCGGACGTGCTCCAAGGCGCGCTCGGCGGAGAAGACCGTCGGTGGCGCCGACGCGCTCACTGCGGCCGGAGGACGTTGCGCGGCGATCGCCAGCACCACCAGCCCGACGGCGGCGAGCGCGCTCAGGAGACCGACGACCGCCGTCGACCGATCGCGAACGCTCGAGCGTGGCCGAGCCGACCGCGGGCCGGACGATTGAACCGACGGGCTGGAGCGGATCATGAGGCATCCTCCGGGCGACTGCTGGCCGCGTGGTGGCGCGGTCTCCAGGTCTACGGGACGGGCGCGGGCGGCGGGCTCACGAACCCGATGTCGTCGAGGAGCACGACGCCGGACTCCTGGCGGTCGAAGCGGAAGCGGACGGCGGCGAGTGTCGTGAGGTCGCGGTCGCCCGCGGCGTCGGCGAAGCTCGCGAGCGCGATGGTGACGCTCTGGAAGGTCGTCGGCGCCGACGGCCGCTCGACGAGCGGGAGCCGCGTGAGGCGCGTGCGGATCGGCGGCTGCGGGGCGAACGCCTCGGTGAGTGCGACGCCGACGCTCGTGCCGTCGTCCCACACCAGCTCCAGCGAGAAGTCGATGGGGGAGCCCTCGGTGCGGGCCGGGAGGCTCGCCTCGGCCTCGGGGTCCGTTTCGCTCGGCGCCGCGGCGGCGGTCTCCGGGGGAGGCGGAGCCGCCGCGCCGGGGTCGGCGAACGCGAACGTGAGCGACGCGTCGGCGCTCAGCGTCAGGTCGGCGGGCAGAGCGAGGGTGTAGTGGGCGCCGGGCCGGTTCCAGGCGAGGCGCACCGCGCGGCTCTCGCGCGTGCCGTAGAAGGCGGGGGAGCGCAGGTCGACGTCCTCTTCGATCCACGTGGCGAGGCCCTCTCCCATGATGCGGCCGCCCGGCAGGCTCGTGACCCCGGGATCGATGCGGTCGTCGTAGGTGGCGAGTGGGACGAACGTCGCGTCCAAGTACTGCCCGTGGACCGCGACGTCCGGCAGGTAGGGCCAGGCGTGCCGAGGATCGCGCAGCACCTCGCGGGCCTCGGCGTCGGCTCGCAGCGTCGCCTCGAGGAAGCTGGTGACGAACACCACGGCGACCTGCTCCTGCTCTGCCGCCGTCATGAGCGGGGCCCGGTTCAGGATCCAGCCCGTCGCCCCGCTCCGGTCGAGCGGCCCCCATGCGCTGTTGAACTGGCCGTGGTTGGCGCGATCGACGTAGATGGCGGCCTTGAGCAGGTCGTCGTCGCCGACGTCGACGCGCCCGTAGGTGCGGCTCCCCTGGAAGCCCTGGACGTCGTTGTCGTTCGAGCCGTGCAGGACGAGGTAGTTGACGCCCTCGAGCGGCAGCCGGCGGCCGTCGGCCTGGTAGAACATGTCGGTCGGGGCGAGCGCCGCGACGGACGCGATGTCGAAGCCGAAGTCGAAACGCACGCGGCCGTCGTCCGGGTGACGCTCGAGCGTGTTCAGGCTCGCGGCGAGCGCCGCGGCCTCGCCGCCGCGCGAGTGGCCGATCAGGGCGACGCGCGTCATGTCGATGCTCGTGCCGAACGGCGTGTCGCCGAGTGCCTGCCAGCGGCGCCACAGCTTGAGGTGCTCGAGCAGCAGCCAGCCCCGCACGAACGTCTCGCCCGCGGGCGCGGCGTAGCGCTCCGGCGCCGTGTTCAGGAAGTGCTGGTCGACGGACGCCACGACGTACCCGCGGCTCGCGAGATGCTCCGCCAGGTAGGCGTAGCCCTCGTCGGCGGCCCGCCACATGGACAGGGGGTGGTTGCCGTGCGCGATCAGCACCAGCGGGAAGGGTCCGTCGCCGACCGGGTACCAGACGTGCGCGTTGCGCGGCAGCGCGCTCGCGTCGAAGCCCCAGTGGGCGGTGCGGGCCCGCGGCCACGGGCCCCAGAGGGCCGAAGCGTCGACGCTCGCGGTCAGGATGGTGGCGCCGGTCCCGAACGCCTCGCGACGGCGGTCGAGCCCGCTGCCGTACGACAGCGTCGCCACCTCGTACGGTCCACGCTCGCTCGGATCGGCCACCGCCAAGGGCGGCGGGGCACTCTCGCGCACGGGCGTCGTCACGAAGCCGTCGCTGCCGGGCGAGCGAGCGGCCAGCACGACGGCGAGGACGACGACGCCGCAGGCGAGGAGGGCGTAGCCGGCGCGGGCGCGGCGGCGCGGCGCGACGAAACCACCCAGCAGCGTCGCCAGCGAGGCGCCGACGACCGCTAGGAGCGCGAGGAAGGCGGCGCTGATCACGACGCTCGCGACGATCGCGGCGGAGAGGCTCCCGGTCGCCCCCGCGATCGTGAAGCCGAAGACGTAGAGGACGGTCGCCAGCACCACCAGCGCGACGCCGGTCCCCACCGCGCGCACGATGAGCGGGATGCGCCGGAAGAGCACCGCGAGCACCGCCAGGACCGCGGTGATCCCGGCGAGCGCCACCACGACGACGAGGCCGACACCCGGGAGGAAGATGGCGTCGAGCGGCGGCCCGAAGTACCGGATCGGCTGCGTGATCGCCAGCAGCAGCACGGTACCGACCAGCAGGGCTGCCGTGACGCCCAGGCCCTGGAGCCAGCCGAGCCTCATCGAGCGTCCGCGACGAACCGCGCGTCCAGGGAGTCCGTGATCTCGTCGAGGAAGCCGGGTACGAACGCCATGTCGAGCGTGAGGTACTCGTCGGGCCCGCCGCGCGTGAGGGCGAACACGACGATCCCG
>SKWV01000077.1 GCA_007128755.1 Trueperaceae bacterium | reverse complement strand
GCGCAGCACGAGCGTGAGGGGCCCCGGCCAGAAGGCCGCCGTCAGCGCCGCGGCCGCCTCGGGGACGGCTCGTGCCCACCCCTCCACCTCACGCGCTTCGGCGAGGTGGACGATGAGCGGATGGCTGCGCGGCCGGCGCTTGGCGGCGTAGAGCCGCGTCACGGCGGCCTCGTCGCGCGCGAGCGCCCCCAGCCCGTACACGGTCTCGGTCGGGAACGCGACGAGCTCGCCGGCGCGCAGCGCGGCGGCGGCCTGGTCGATCGCGGCGCCGCGGGAGGGGACATCGGTGACATCGAGACGACGCAGCATCGACAGAAGGCTATCGCACCCAGGCCGCTGCGCCCGCAGCGCGCTCATCCTTCTTCGGCCTCGTGGACCAGCACGATGCGCAGGTCGTTGACGTTGGTGCGCGTGGGTCCCGTCACCAGGAGGTGATCCGCGGCCGCGAACACGCCGTAGGAGTCGTTGCGGTCCAGGGAGCGCCGCGCGGCCGCGCGGTCGATCGTGCGCAGCAGTTCGGGGGTCACGAAGGCGCCGGCATGGTCCTCGGAGCCGTCGATGCCGTCGGTGTCGGCGAACAGGGCGCTCACGGGGGCGCCCGGCGGGAGGGCGAGGGCCAGGGCGAGCGCGCCCTCGCTGTTGCGGCCGCCGCGCCCATCGCCGCGCACGGTGACGGTCGTCTCCCCTCCCGAGAGGAACGCGCACGGCGCCCGGAGCGGCTGGCCGAAGCGCCACGCCTGGAGGGCGATGGCGGCGTGGATCGCCCCGACCTCGCGCGCCTCCCCGACGACCGAGCTCGAGAGGATCGCCGTGTCGTAGCCGGCGGCGCGGACGTGGGCGGCGGCGGCCTCGAGGCTCGTCTGGTTCGTCGCCACCAGGAGCGTCCGGCAGCGCGCGAGCCGCGGGTCGCCGGGCTTGGGCGTCTCCTCGCGCTCGCCCGCCGCGCCCTCGCTCAGGACGCGCACGGCGGCGTCGGACTCGATCCCGTAGCGAGCGAGCACCGCCAGCGCGTCGCCGAAGGTGGTGGGATCGGCGACGCTCACGCCCGAGGCGATGGTGGCGAGGTCGTCGCCGACGACGTCGGAGATCACGAGCGCCGTCACCGTGGCCGGGGCGGCGGCGGCGGCGAGCCGACCGCCCTTCACGCGCGAGAGGTGCCGGCGCACCGTGTTCATCTCGTCGATGGTGGCCCCGGAGCGCAGCAGCGCCTCGGTCAGCGCGCGCTTGTCGGCCAGCGTGAGCCCATCGGCCGGCGCGCACAGGAGCGCGGAGCCGCCGCCCGACACGACGACGACGACGTGGTCGTCCCGACCGGCGCCGGCGACCACGTCCAGGATCTCCTCGCTCGCGCGCACGCCCGCCGCGTCGGGGACCGGGTGCCCGGCCTCCAGCACGCGCACGCGCTGCGTGGGCGCGCCGTGCCCGTAGCGCGTCACCACGACGCCCTCGACCCGCACCCCCTGCGCCCCGTAGGCCTCCTCGACGGCGGCGGCCATCGCCGCGGCGGCCTTGCCGGCTCCGACCACCACGACCCGGCCGGGCGGCGCGGCGGGCAGGTGGGGCTCCACGGCGCGTGCCGGATCGGCCTGCGCGACGGCGGCGCGGAACGCGCCCGCCAGGAGGACGCGTGGCTCATCCATGCCTCACGGTACACTGCGGCCATGTTCGGACTCTTTCGGCGACAGGACCCGCGCTTTCGCGACGACGGCCAAGCCCTCTGGTGCCGCGTGCGCACGTCGCGCAGCGGCGAGATCATCAAGGTTCGACTCTCCAAGACGAGCGAGATGAGCACCGTCGCCGGCGGGTACTACATCCGGAAGCAGTTGATCGGCTCCAAGACGCTCGATCAGGCGACGCTGGAGATCAACACGAACCGCGGCCACAAGGTGACCCAGGCGGTCGTCGACGGCGGCGAGCTGATCCCGGTGTCGGAGTGGAAGGACGACGACGCGCGCTCGACCTGATATCATCGGTAACGACCGATGAATAGCGACACGATCCTCACCTTCCAAGCGCCCGGCCGCGAGTCGGCACGGGTGCTGTGCACGGCGTCGCCCGTCCTCGAGCTGGCCTACGCCGTCCACTACCTGCTCGTCCGCGTCGACGACGTCGACTCCCGAGACCACGACGTGGGCTGGGTGGCGCCGCTGCTCGACGAGCAGGGCGAGCTCGTGCGGTCGCTGCGGGCGTTCGGGGCGCGTCACGGCGTCGACGACCTGGGTCCGATGCTGCTCGTGCTCGCCGCGCGCTACGACTACGAGCGCGACGCCGGGCCCGAGCGGTTCATCCGCGACCTCGGCTCCCTCCCCCGCCGCTTCCTGGAGGGCGGCACCGACACCGGCGACGACGTGGTCGAGGGCGACGACCACGCGGCGCGCGAGGCCACGTTCCGCGGCAGCGTCGCACGGTTCGCCGAGGAACGCGTCGCCGCGGAGCTGCGGGAGCTGGTGACGCGGCTGTGGGACGCCCTCTCGCCGGCGTGGCAGCGCGAGGGGCGCGAGATGGTCGAGGCCGCGGTGGCGGCCTTCCAGGCGACGTTCGAGCGCACGCAGAGCGTCCTCGAGTCCCTGCCGCCGCACCACTTCACGCGCTTCGAGCAGGCGGCGCACGGCATACGAGACCGTGAGCAGCGCGGCCGCATCGTGGTGATCCCGCTCTACTTCGCGTCGAGCGGTGGCTTCAACTTCCGGGTCGACGACGGCTACTACGTCGGCTTCGGCCTGCAGAGCGAGACCGTGTTCGAGCGCACCGCACAGCAGGTGACGTCGCTCGCCCAGCGCGTCAAGGCGCTGGCCGATCCCACGCGGCTGCTGGCGCTGGCGCTCGTCGGCCGCTTCTCGACGATGCGCATGACCGTGGGTGACTTGGCCGAGCAGATCGGCGTGTCGCAGCCGACGCTGTCGGGGCACCTCAAGCTGCTTCGGGAGGCGGGACTGGTCTGCGTCGAGCGGCACGGCAACAAGTCGTTCTACTCGCTGGAGCGCGAGGGCGTCCGCCAGTTGCTGCAGGAACTCGACACGACGCTGCTCGACTGACGGCGCTCGGCTTCATCGTCGAACGCGCATGCATAGGGGCTTGACATCATCGGCATACTCCGATACACTTCATATCGGAGGTCAGCGATGTTCTTGAGCCCGCACGCGATCAGCATCATCGCCACCGAGCGCCTCGCCGCACTGCGGCAGACGGCGCTGCTGGCGAACATGAAGAAACCACGTTCCTAACGGCGCGCGACGCGCACCATCCCCGCACGATCCCAGATCCAGGCGTGCCCCGGCCGGTTCCCACGACGAACCGGCCGGCGACGTGTCGTGCCGCGTCGAGCCTCGTCTCGATCGTCGATCGGCGATCTTCCGGCGAGGGACGCGGGCGCCAGCATCGGTAGAACGTGATGCAGCGTGGTAGCGTGCCGTCATGATCACGCCTGCTACGGCCGAGACCGTCTTGACGACCGCCCGCACCGGCGGCGCCGACTTCGCCGAACTCTACGTCGAGCGCTGGCGACGCCGCTCCCTCCGGACCATCGACGCCAAGGTCGAGGAGGCCAACAGCGCCATCGAGTTCGGCGGCGGCCTGCGCCTCTTCTTCGGCACCGACGTCGTCTACGCCTTCACGAACGACCTGAGCGATGCGTCGCTGGGCGCCCTCGTCGAGACGCTGCTCCGTCTCCGCGACGGCGAGACCGGCCGGGTCGACGCCGCCGGCCGCGGCGGCCTCGACCTGCGCCGAGCGAGCGCCACCGGGCTCCACGCGCCGCTGGTCACGTTCGACGAGCGCGACAAGGGATGGCGCCTCGAGCGGCTGCGCGAGCTCGACGCCGGCGCACGCGTCGAACCGCCCGTGCGGCAGGTCGAGGGCCGCCTGCTCGAGTGGGAGCAAGACGTCCTCGTCGCCAACAGCGAGGGCGCCTGGGTCACCGACCGGCGGGTCCGCACCCGCTGCGTGGCGAGCGCCATCGCCACCGATGGCGACCAGACGCAGACGGGGCACCACGGCCCCGGCCTCTCCATGGGGCTGGAGCTCTTCGACCGCCACCCGGCCGCCGACATCGGGCGCGTGGCGGGCGAGCAGGCGATGGCGAACCTCCGCGGCAAGCCGGCCCCCGCGGGCACCATGCCGGTGGTGATCGGCAACGCCTTCGGCGGGGTCATCTTCCACGAGGCGCTGGGGCACCTGGTGGAGACCACCGCCGTCGCCCGCAAGGCCTCGGTGCTCACCGACAAGGTGGGCGAACGGGTCGCGTCGCCCGTCGTCACCTACGTCGACGACGGCACCACGCCGAACGGCTGGGGCTCGTCGGAGTTCGACGACGAGGCCGCGCCCACCGAGCGCACCGTCCTGATCGACCGCGGCATCCTGGTCAGCTACATGGTCGATCGCTTGGGGGCGCTGCAGACGGGCTACCGGCCCACCGGCTCGGGCCGACGCCAGGACTACACCTTCGCCCCCACCTCGCGCATGCGCAACACCTTCATCACGCCGGGCGAGACGCCCCGCGACGACCTCTTCGCCGGCATCGAGCGCGGGCTCTACGCCAAGGCGCTCGGCGGAGGCCAGGTCATGCCCGGATCGGGGGAGTACAACTTCGCCGTCACGGAGGGCTACATGATCCGCGACGGCCGCATCGAGGAGAGCGTGAGGGGGGCGATGCTGGTCGGGAAGGGCCCCGACACGATCATGAAGGTCGACGCCGTGTCGGACGACCTGACCACGTCGCCCGGCATGTGCGGCAGCCGATCGGGGTCCCTCCCCGTCGAGGTCGGCCAACCTCACCTCCGCGTGAGCGAGATCGTCGTGGGAGGCGAAGCATGACCTTCGAACAGGCGAAGGACTACCTCGTGAGCCAGGCGCGGGCGCGCTCCGTCGACGTCGAGGTGCTCGCGAACGCACAGCGCCGACTCTCCGTCTCGATGCACGACGGTCGCATCGCGGAGCTCACGCACGCCACCCAGGGCGGCGTCGGCGTCCGGGCCGTGATCGACGGCAAGGTGGGCTACGCCTCGACGGAGTCGCTCGACGAGGAGAGCCTCACCTGGGTCCTCGACGAGGCGATCGAGAACGCGGCGCTCCAGGCGGGCGAGGGCGCCGTGATGCTCGAAGGACGCGCGCTCGGCCGGCACGACCTCCTGGGCGAGGGGCTCTCCGCACCGGTCGAGCAGAAGGTCGCCGGCATCAAGAGCCTCGAGGCCGGCCTCCGCGCCGACGCCCGCGTCGACGCCATCGCCTTCGCGTCGTACGCGGAGACCGAGACGCAGGCCGTCATCGGCTCGACCCTCGGGGCCGACGGCGGCTACCGCAACGGCTACGCGTACTACGCCGCCAGCCCCGTCATGAAACGAGGCGACAGCACCAAGCAAGGCTGGGACGTCGACTTCTCCAAGGAGTTCCACGCGCTCGACCCCGGCCGCACGACGCAGTCGATCTTGAGGCGCGTGGGGCGACACCTGGGCGCCACACCCCTGCCCACGGGACGCTACCGCGCGTACTTCGAGAGCGAGGTCACGGGGGCGCTGCTCGGGCTGCTGCTCTACAGCCTCTCGGGCAAGACGCTGGCCGAAGGCAAGTCGCGGCTCGCCGGGAAGCTCGGCGCGCGCATCGCCAGCGACCTCGTGAGCATCGTCGACGACCCGACGCTGCCGGACGGTCCGGCCAGCCGGCCCTTCGACGCCGAGGGCACGCCGGCGCGCCGCACGGAGATCGTCTCCCGAGGCGTGCTGCGCTCGTTCCTGCACAACAGCGACACCGCCAGGCGCACCGGTCAGCCGAACACCGGGCACGCCTCACGCTCGTACGCCTCCACCCTCGGCGTCGCGCCCAGCAACTTCATGCTGGAGACGGGCGCCGGCGTCGAGCTCACCGACGGGGTCATCGTCACCGACCTCATGGGCGTGCACGCCGGCGCGAACCCGATCACGGGCGACGCGTCGCTGCAGGGGCTCGGGCTGCGCGTCGAGGGCGGCGAGACGCGGCCGGTCGAGAACTTCGCCCTGTCGTTCAACCTGTTCTCGCTCTTGGAGCGCATCGACGAGATCGGCGCCGAGAGCAAGTGGCTACCGATGTCCAACCTGGTGCGCGCGCCGATGATCGCCCTCGACGACCTCTCGTTCTCCGGAGCGTAGTCGGCAGCCGGGGCATCGGCGACGGGACACGGATCGCCGTGAGGCGCGTCCGTGTCCCGAGGCTCTACTGGGCGCTCACCAGGTCCGGCCGCAGCACCACGGCGCCGCGCAGGTACACGTGGCGGATCTCCTCCTGCCGCTTGGTGGTGTTGATCTGCAGCATCACCCGCACCGCCCGCTCGAGGCGGCCCGGGACGGGGATCTC
>SKWV01000418.1 GCA_007128755.1 Trueperaceae bacterium | reverse complement strand
GTGGTGGCAGGCGCGCGCCGACGCGCGTCTACCGATCGGCTGGGACTACCTGGCGTCGCCAGCTTCCCGCGCGCTGCCGGCGTTGGCGGCCACCGCCGCCCTGGCGGCCGCCGCGACCGTCGTCGGGCTCGCGCTCGCGTGGCCGGCGGCGCGCGTGCTGGCGCACGAGCGCTTCCGCGGCAAGGCGGTCGTCGAGACGCTGCTGCTGGCGCCGCTCCTGGTGCCGGAGCTCGCGATCGCGCTCGGCCTGGCGACGACCGCCGTCCACGTCGGCCTCGCCGGCACCTGGTGGGGCGTGCTGCTGGCGCACGTGGTGCCGACGCTGCCCTACCTCGTGCGCACCCTGACCGCGGTCGAGGCGACCTTCGACCGCGATCTCGCCGACGCCGCCCGCGTGCACGGCGCGACGGCCTGGGAGGTGGTGCGGCACCTGCGGCTGCCGCTGCTCGCGCCGGGCATCGCCGCGGCCGCGCTGTTCGCCTTCCTGGTGAGCTCCCACGTGGTCGTGCTCACGGTGCTGGTGGGGCAGGGGCGCGTCGAGACCACCGCCGCGCAGCTGTTCGCCCGGCTCGGCGGTGGCGGCGCGCTCGACCCGATCACGGCCGGCCTGGCGCTGCTCATGACGCTGCCGGGCCTGGCGCTGCTGCTCGTGCTCGAGGGCGTGCTCCGGCGGCGGCTCGACGTGCGCGGCGCGGCGCCCATGACGGACGACACTGGCGCCGCCTTGCCGGCCGGGCGTAGCGTGCCGGCGTGAGCGACACCGTCGCCCGTGCCCCCTCCTCCCCCGTCCCGGCGAAGCGCGCGCCCCCGGCGGTGATCGAGACGCACGCGCTCGGCCGCCGCTTCGGGGAGACCGTCGCGGTCGCCGACCTCGAGTTGCGCGTCGAACGCGGCGAGATCGTCGGCATGCTCGGCCACAACGGTGCCGGCAAGACGACGACCGTGCGGCTCCTGAACGGCGTCCTGGGCGCCAGCAGCGGCGGCGCGCGCGTGCTCGGTCTCGACCCCTGGCGCGATGGCGTCGCGCTCCGCCGTCGCACCGGCGTGGCCACCGAGACGCCGGCCGTCGACGACCGCCTGACCGGTCGTCAGGGCCTCACCTACTTCGCGCACATCTACGGCGTGCCGGCGGCGTCCGTCGCGCGGCGCGTCGACGAGGTGCTGCACATCTTCGACCTCGCCGACGCGGCCGACGCGCGCGTCGGCGGGTACTCCCGCGGCATGAAGCAGCGGCTGTCCCTGGCCCGCACGCTGGTGCACGAGCCCGAGCTGCTCTTCCTCGACGAGCCGACCGCCGGCCTCGACCCCGTCGCGGCGCGCGCGCTCGACGAACGGGTGCTGTCGCTCCGGGCGTCGGGCGCGACGGTGCTGCTGTGCACGCACAACCTCGTCCAGGCGCAGGCGCTCTGCGACCGCGTCGTCGTGCTCGAGCACGGCCGCATGGTCGCTGCCGGGACGCCATCGGAGCTCGCCGCCGGTCTCGGCGCGGCGACGCGCGTCACCCTCGAGCTCACGGCGCCCGCCGGGCTCGACGTCGCCGCGCTGCTGCGCGACGTGGCCGGCGTGCACGGTGTCGAGGACGCGACGGCCGCCGAGGGCGGGGACGCTCCGCCGCCGGACGACCCCAGCGCGGTTCGCGACCGGCGGCTCCGCCTCCAGGTTGACGACCGCGCGGCCATCGCCGCCGCGGTCGCGCGGCTCGTGAACGCCGGGGCCGGCGTCTACGCCGTCGAGCGCGAGGCCGCGGACCTCGAGGACGTCTACTTCGCGCTGCACGAGCGCAATGGGGCGGCCGCATGAACCTCCGCGCCATGCGCGCCATCGCCGCCAAGGACTTGGCCGTCGTGCGCCGCAGCAAGGCCGTCATGCTGCCGCTCATCATCGTGCCGCTGATCATGGTCCTGGTCCTGCCGCTGGTCGCGTCGTTCGCGCCGACGTTCGCGAACATCCCCGGCGCGAGCGACTTGGGCGCGCTCATCGAGCAGATGCCCGAGTCCTTCCAGGCGCAGCTCGCGCCCTTCGATGAGGAGCAGCGCCTCGTCGTGCTGCTGCTGGTGTACATGTTCGCGCCGCTCTACCTCGTGGTGCCGATGATGGTCGCGAGCGTGATCGCGGCCGACGCGTTCGCGGGCGAGAAGGAGCGCAAGACGCTCGAGGCGCTGCTGCACACACCCACGAGCGACACCGAGCTGGTGCTCGCCAAGCTCGCGGTCGGCTTCGTGCCCGCCGTGGTGGTCGCGTGGAGCGCCTTCGTGATCTACGCGGTCGTCGCGAACGCGGCCGCCTGGCCGACGATGGGACAGATCTTCTTCCCCACCGCCATGTGGTGGGTGCTGGCGCTGCTCGTCGCGCCGGGGGTCGCCGCCTTCGGCCTGGGCGCCACGGTGCTCGTGTCGGCGCGCGTGTCGACCTTCCAGGAGGCCTACCAGATCGGCGGCTTGGTGGTGGTGCCGCTGGTGCTGCTGGTGGTCGGCCAGGCGGCCGGCGTGGTGTTCCTGTCGACGGCGCTGGTGGCGGTCATCGGCGTCGTGTTCTGGGTGCTGGCGGCCGTCCTGATCGGTCTCGGACTCAGGACCTTCCGGCGCGGCGAGTTGCTGGCGCGAGGTTGAGCCCACCCGCCGACGCGCGCGGCGTCACTCCGGAGGGGCGAGGCCCGCCCAGCGCTCCAGCGTCCGCACCGTGGCGTAGGTGCCGCGGTGCACGTCCACCATCCGCACGTTCTCGTTGGGGCTGTGCACGCGCGAGCCGGGGTAGCCGACGCCGATCATCGCGACCGGCAGGTCGAGGATCTCGACGAACGGGTGCAGGGGTCCGGAGCCGCCCGACGACACGATCACCACCGCCGGCTGACCGTACGCCTCCTCGAGCGCCGCGGCGGCGTGGCTCAACCAGGGGTGCTCGGGATCGACTCGCGCCGGCCACTCGGGCTCCTCGGCGAGGTTGACGACCACGTCGTCGAAGCCGAGCCGCTCGAGGTGCTGGTGCAGCAGCGCGACGATCTCCAGCGGGTTCTGGTCGGGCACGAGCCGGAAGTCGAGCTTGGCCGTGGCCGAGGCGGGCAGCACCGTCTTCATGCCTGGGCCGCCGTAGCCGGAGTGGATGCCGTTCACGTTGATGGTCGGCTCGAGTTGCGCTCGACGCTGGTACTCGACGCCGCTGACGCCGCCCAGGAAGCGCTCGACGCCGATGTGCTCCGCGAAGGCGTCGTCGTCGGCCGGTGCCGCCTCGACGTACCGCCGCTCCGTGTCGGTGGGGGGCCGCACGGCGTCGTAGAAGCCGTCGATCAGCACGCGGCCGTCGTCGTCGCGCAGGCTCGCGACCGCCGCGGCGAGCCGCCAGGCCGCGTTCTGGACGACCGGCCCGTTGGCCGAGTGCAGGTCGAAGTCGGCCGTGCGCAGGCTCAGGTCGACGCAGGCGATGCCCTTGAGCCCACACACGAGCGTGGGACGGTCGTGACCGTCGACGCCGCCGAACTCCCAGAACGCCACGTCGGCGGCCAGCCGATCGCGCTGCGCCTCCACGTAGGCCGCCATGTTCGGGGAGCCGATCTCCTCCTCGCCCTCGACCACGAACACGACGCCGAACGGCAGCTCCCCGTGACGCTCGCGCAACCAGCGCAGGGCGATGATGCGCGACACCAGCTGGCCCTTGTCGTCGCTCGCGCCGCGGCCGTAGAGCATGCCGTCGCGCTCCGTGAGCAGGAACGGGTCGCTCTCCCAGAGCTCGAGCGGATCGGCCGGCTGGACGTCGTAGTGGTTGTAGAACAGCACGGTCGGCGCGCCCGCCACGCGCCGCTCGGCGAACACCACCGGGGCGCCGTCGGTGCCGTGCACCTCGACGGTCAAGCCGAGCTCGGCGAGGGCCTCGCCGAGCGTCTCGGCCATGTCGTCCTGCCCCCGCCCCTCGGCGCCGACCGACGGGATGGCGACGAAACGCGCGAGCAGCGTGCGGTAGGCGTCCTCGAGGTGGGGTGGGAGCGTGATCATCCGATCATGCTACCCGCCGGCCGCTCCGCGTCAGTCCAGGGGCAGCCGGTAGTAGCGCTCGAGCACGAGCATCTCCTCGCGGAAGGTGCGCGTCTGCTCGTCGTCCTCGTCGCCGCGCTCCCAGCGCTGGAACATCATCTCGGTCTGGCTGCGGTGCGCCGCCAGCGCGCCGAGCTTGCGCTCCACCACCGAGCGGACGTCGCAGTAGACGTGCGGGGGGCCGAGCTTGGCGCGGATGTCGGCGCGGTCGCCCACCGCCACGGCCAGCAGGTTCGGCCGGCCGCCCGCCCAGGTCCGGACGGCCAGGTGCGTGGCGTGCCCGAGGGCGTCGTGGTCGGGATGGACGGCGTGCCCCGGGAAGAAGGTGATGACGGTGCTGGGGGAGAGCTCGTCGAGATGGTCGCGGATGCGCGCCGCCACGTCGTGCGGGTCCTCGAACTCGACCGTGCGGTCGCGCAGGCCCAACCAGCGGGGCGTGGCGCCCAGCACGCGGCACGCCTCGCGCAGCTCGCTCACGCGCACGTCGCGCATCGACTCGCGCGTGGCGAAGAAGGGCGAGCCCATGCGCCGCCCCATGTCGCCGTAGGTGCCGCAGAGGAAGGTGACGGGGACGTTGGCGTCGGCGCAGCGCGCCATCGTCCCGCCCGCCGCGAACGACTCGTCGTCGGGGTGCGGGAGCACCACGAGCAGGTGGCGCTCGTTCGCCGGGACGAACTCGTCGAGCCCCTCCGTCAGGTGGTCGATCGGCTTGGTGACGAGCTCGACACGGTTCACGGCGTCACTCCCGGAACGGCTGCGTCGAGAGCTGCAGCGCGATCGTGAGATTGCCTTCGGCGTCGTGTCCGGCGAGCAGGAGCTCGTCGCGGACGCTGACCTCGAAGTCGGTGAGTCCCTCGGCGTACACCCAGCCACCGGGCAGCTTGAGGCCGACGCGGTACGGACCGGGGCCGGTGATCGACCCGCGCTCGGGGTGGATGGGCGCGTTGCGCACGAACGCGATCACGGGCGGGCGTTTCTCGGGGCCCAGCAACGTGTAGGAGCCCGTGGTGGTCTCGAGGTGCATGAAGAGGTCACGGCCGACTCGCCGCTCGAGTTCGACCTGGACGGTTTGGGGATCGATCGGGCCCACGCTCGCCTCCGGCGTCGCGCGCTGGCGCGACCGTGGGAGTCTACCGCGTGACCGCGGGTGCGGCAGGATGCGTGGACCACGGCCGTGCGGAGGAGCGGGCGCTACACCCGGGGCGAACGTTGCGGGGCGCGCGTCGCGACGCCGACCCGCGGGAACCACGCCGACAGCGCCCGCGCGAAGCGGCCGAGGGCCTCCCAGTCCGTGAACTCGATGCCCTCCGGAGGCACCGCGAGGCCTTCCTTGCGCGACACGATGGCGATGAGCTTGCGCTGCAGGAACCCGAGCCGTGACGGCCGCAACGCGCCGGCGACGAACTCGACGACGTCGGGCTTCCAGGTCGTCGACGACAAGAAGGCGTCGACGTAGCCGTTCATGGTCGCTTCGGCCTCCGGACCGGGCTTGGAGGCGGTGAGGCACACCACGACGAGGGCGCTCGGGCGGTCGGAGAGCGCCGGGGCGCACCGGCTCGCGAAGCCCGCGAGGCCCCTGTGGAGGCGTCCCATGTGCACCGAGCCGGCGAGCACGATCGCGTCGGCCGCCTCCAGGGCGGCGTGGACGTCGGCGGCACGGAAGTCGATCGCGTCGGCGTCGTGCTCGGCTGCGCGCAACTCGTCGGCCAATCGCTCCGCGACGAGACGGGTCTGCCCTTCGCTGCTGGCGTACACCACCACGTACGACGCCACTCCGATGCCTCCGCTCGTTCACGATGCTAGCCGCGCGCCCGGCGAGGGACGAGGGTCGGGTGTCCCCCGGGCGGTGGCGGTCGCGTCGTGGCGGCGCCCGAAGCGAGCCTCGGCGTCGCGTCGCGCCCACGTCGCGGCGAGCGCGTCGGCGCCGCCGGGCGAGGCCTCGAGGCAGGCCAGGTCGCGCTGCAGGGCCACGAGACCGGCGACGTCGGCCTCGGCGAGGAACGGCGACGGCGGGAGGTCGGCCGAGCGGAGCAGGTGGAGGCGCTCGCGTGCCCGCGTCCAGGCGACGTACGCGAGGCGGCGTTCGTCGTCGTCGAGCGCGCGCGGGAACGTGCCCAGCGCCTGGCCGGGCACGAGCACGACGTCCCACTCGAGGCCCTTGCTGCGGTGGGCGCTCGTGATGGTGAGCGCCTCGTGACGCGCCCGCGCGCCGTGCCGCCGCCAGGCGGCGAAGCCGACGAGCCACGCCGCGAGCGGCTCGTTCGGGTCGCCCCAGACGCCGTCGGCGGCGGCGCGGACGAACGCGTCGAGCGCCACGCTGC
>SKWV01000060.1 GCA_007128755.1 Trueperaceae bacterium | reverse complement strand
CGTGGTGCGGCTGCGGCGCGAGGCGGCCGTCGCCGCACCCCGGTCCCGCACCCGAACGGCCGCCGCCGTCGCGAGCGCCGACATGACGCCCGACGACGGCGCGCTGTTCGAGGCGCTGCGGGCGACCAGGGCCGAGATCGCCAAGGCGCAGGGCGTGCCGGCGTACGTGGTGTTCCACGACGCGACGCTGCGGGCGATCGCCACGCGCCGGCCCGCGCGCCTCGCCGACCTCGCGGCGATCTCGGGCGTCGGCGCCGCCAAGCTCGAGCGCTACGGCGAGGCGTTCTTGACGGCCGTGCGGGCGTTCGACGGCTGATCGCCTCGAAGCCGCCGGCGCCCGCGTCTCGCTAGCGCACCTCGCTGCCGTCGGGCATCTCGCGGTCGAGCGTGACCACCGCGAGGCGCCCCTGCGCGTCCTCGGCGGCGAGGATCATCCCCTGCGACAGGACGCCGCGGAGCTTGACGGGCTTGAGGTTCGCGACCACCACCACGCGTTTCCCGACCAGCTCGTCGCTCTCGTAGTGCTCGCGGATGCCGGAGACCACGGTGCGCGTCTCGGCTCCGAACGACACGGTGAGGACGAGGAGCTTGTCGGCCTTGGGGTGCGGTTCGGCGTGCGTGACCGTGCCGACGCGGAACTCGACCTTGGCGAAGTCGCCCAAGGCGATCTCCGGCTTGTGCTCGAGGGGCTCCCCCTGCGGCGCCTCGATCTCGCGCGCCAGGGCCTCCAAGTCGATGCGCGGGAAGAGCGGCTCGCCGGCGCTCGCGCGGGTGCCCGCCGGGATCACGTCCCAGCGGCGGGCGTCGTCGAGCGTGACGCTCCCCTCGCCGAGGCCGAGCTGGACGCGCAGGTCGCGGCACTTGTCGGGCATGACGCTCTCGAACAGCACGCTCGCACAGCGCAGCGCCTCGAGGCAGGTGCGCAGGACGGTGTCGAGGCGGGCGGATCGGTCGGGATCCTTGGCCAGGAGCCACGGCGCCTGGTCGGCGATGTACTTGTTGGCCGAACGCACGACGTTCATCACGTCCTCGATCGCCCGGTCGAACTGGAGCGCGTCGAAGCGCGCCACCATCTGGTCGGGGAGGGCGAGGAACGCGTCGCGCAGCTCCTCGTCGGCCGCTTCGAGCGGCCCGAAGGCCGGCACGATCCCGTCGCGGTACTTCCCCAGCATGCCGAGGGTGCGGTTGAGCAGGTTGCCCAGGTCGTTGGCGAGGTCGGCGTTGATGCGCTCGGCGATCGCCGGCTCCGTGAAGTTGGCGTCGAGCCCGAAGCTCATGTCGCGCAGCAGGAAGTAGCGGAAGGCGTCGCGCCCGTACTTCTCCTGCAGGTCGAGCGGCCGCACCACGTTGCCGAGCGACTTGCTCATCTTGCGGGCGTCCATGAGCCAGTAGCCGTGCACGTTCAGGTGCTGGTACACGGGCAGGCCCGCGGCCTTGAGCATCGTGGGCCAGAACACGCCGTGGGGCTTGACGATGTCCTTGGCGATGAAGTGGTTCACGGCGGGCCAGTAGCGCCCCTCGACCCCGCGGCTCACCAGCGCCGACCAGTAGTTGAGGAGCGCGTCGAACCACACGTAGGTGACGTGCTCGTCGTCCCACGGCAGCGGGATGCCCCAGGGCACGCGGGAGCGCGGGCGGCTGATCGACAGGTCGCCGATCGGCTCGCGCAGCATGGCCAGCACCTCGTTGCGGTAGCGCTCCGGCCGGATGAAGTCGGGGTGGCGGAGGATGTGCTCGCGCAGCCAGGGACGGTACTTCTCCATGCGGAAGAAGTAGTTGGCCTCGGTGCGGTACTCGGGCGGATCCTCCGAGTCCGGGCAGCGGCCGTCCTGCAGCTCCTTCTCGGTGACGAAGCGCTCCGCGCCGACGCAGTAGAGCCCGGAGTACTCGCCGTAGAAGATGTCGCCCGCGTCGTAGACGCGCTGGAGCACCTCCTGGACGACCTGCTGGTGCCGCGCCTCGGTGGTGCGGATGAACTCGTCGTAGGAGATGCCCATGGCGTCCCAGGTGCGCCGGAACTCGCCCGAGATCTCGTCGACGTAGTCCTGCGACGAGACCCCGGCCGCCGTGGCCGCCTTCGCCACCTTCTCGCCATGCTCGTCGGTGCCGGTCAGGAAGAACGTGTCGTCGCCCTTCAGCCGGTGGAAGCGCGTGACGATGTCGACCAGGATCGTCGTGTACGCGTGGCCGATGTGGGGCGCGGCGTTGACGTAGAAGATGGGCGTCGTGGCGTAGTAGACGTCACGCGTCCCCTGCGGTTCGGTCGGGGGGTGATCGGCGAGGGCATCGGTCATCGTGGGGGGCCTCCGGAGGCGGTGGTGCGGGCGGCGCGCCGAGGCGCGATCCGAACGGCACGGAAAAGGGCGCCGCGACGCGACGCCCTGCACACCCGACGCGAAAGGTCAGGCCGTGACAGGGCTCCGTCGCATGCAGCGGCGCTTCATCGCTGGAGTCTAGCAGGTGCGAACGCATCGCGCGCCCCTGACGCCGACGCGACACGGGCGCGTGCCAGAATGCCAGCGTGAGCGACGACCGCACCGTACAGGAGTCCAGTCACGCCTTCGGCCGAGCCCGCCGCCGCGCGGGCCTGCGGACGCTGCTCCGTGCGCTCGGCCGCAGCGACGACCCGCTGCTCTCCTACGACGACGTCCGCCGCCGGCTGCACGCCGTCGAGAGCGCGCTGCCGGTGCTCGAGGACGTGCCGCTCGAGGCGATCGTCGGCAGCGTCGGCCGCTACAACGACTTCACGCGCGAGTTCCTGCCGAAGGACGACAGCGACAAGGACCGCTGGGTGGGCGTGCGGCTGGCCATGCACAGCCAGAGCGGCACGCCGCCGGTCGAGCTCTACCGGATCGGCGAGGCCTACTTCGTCCGCGACGGCAACCACCGCGTGTCCGTGGCGCGGCAGCTGGGTGCGCCCACCATCCAGGCCTACGTGACGCCGGTGCACGTCCGCGTGCCGCTGTCGGCGGCCGCCCGTCCCGACGACGTCATCCTGGCCCAGGAGCAGGCGCGCTTCCTGGAGGAGACCGGGCTCGACGAGGCCCGACCCGGCGCCGACGTACGGCTCACGGTTCCCGGCGGCTACCGGGCGCTGCACGAGCACATCTCCGTGCACCGCTACTTCATGGGGCTCGAGCGCGGGAGCGAGGTGGCGCCGCGGGAGGCGGTCGAGCACTGGTACGACACCGTCTACCGCAGCGTGGTCGAGGCGATCCACGCCGGTGACATGCTGCGCGACTTCCCGGGCCGCACCGAGGCCGACCTCTACCTGTGGCTCTCCGACCACCGCGGCCGGCTCGCCGACGAGCTCGGCTTCGAGATCCGGAGCGAGACCATCGCGGAGCATCGACGGGCGCCGCCTCGGCTCTCCGCCGCCGAGCGCGCCGAGGTGCTCGAGGGCGTGCGCCGCATGCCGCCCGAGAGCCGCTCGGGCACCATGGTGCTGATCGACGACGTGCTGGTGGTCGTCGAGCGTGGCGAGGCGGGCTGGCGGGCCGTGGAGCAGGCGCTGTTGATCGCCGAGCGCGAGGGGGCGCGCCTCTCCGGCCTGCACGTGGAGAGCACCGCGGACGCCGCCGAGGCCGTCGATCACGCGCAGGCGCTGCGCACGCGCTTCGCCGGAGCCTGCGCGGCGTCGGCCGTCGCCAGCCAGTTCACCACCGCGGTCGGCACGCCGGGCGCGCAGGTGCGCGAGCGCCTCCCCTGGTTCGATCTCGTCGTGCTCCCGCTGGTCGAGCGCGACGACGACGGGGGCGCTCGCATCTCCGCGTCGTTCGGTTCGGTGCTGCGACGCGCCGATCGCCCGCTGCTGTCGGTCGGCGCCGCCGTCTCGCCGCTCTCCCGGGCGCTCGTCGCGTTCGACGATGGCGCCAAGGCCCGGGAGGCGCTCTTCGTCGCGGCGTACGCCGCCGCGAAGTGGGGCACCTCGCTGGTGATCGCGACGGTCGCGGAGTTCGCGCGCCCGAACGGCGCCACGCTCGACGAGGCCCGCCGGTACCTGGAGGGGTTCGAGATCACGGCCGACTACGTCTGGGCGCGAGGCCCGGTCGCGGAAGCGCTCGTGCGCGTCGCCGGCGAGCGTGATTGCGACGTGATCGTGATGGGCAGCCACCGCTACTCGCGGCTGATCGAGTCGATGCTCGGTGGCGTGGTGGTGCGGACGCTGCTCGGCTCGCCGCACCCCGTGCTGATCGTCTGATGGCGACGGCCCGATCGGGCGCGGCGGTGGGCCCGAGCGGCGGTTACGACGCCGTCGTCGTCGGGTCCGGGCCCAATGGGTTGGCCGCCGCCGTCACGCTGGCGCGCTCGGGCGTGCGCGTGCTCGTGCTGGAGGCGCACGACACGGCGGGGGGCGGCACGCGCTCGGCCGCGCTCACGCTGCCGGGGTTCGTGCACGACGTCTGTTCGGCGGTGCATCCGTTGGGAGTGGCCTCGTCGTTCTTCCGAAACCTGCCGCTGGCGGATCACGGCCTGCAGTGGGTGCATCCCGGCGTGCCGCTCGCGCACCCGCTCGACGGCGGCCGCGCGGTGGTGCTCCACCGGTCCTTGGACGACACGGCGGCGGCGCTCGGCCGCGACGGTGCGGCCTACCGCGCCCTCTTCGAGCCCTTCGTCCGGGACTGGGAGGCGCTGCTGGAGACCTTCCTCGGCCCGCTCCACGTTCCGCGGCATCCGCTGCTGGCGGCGCGCTTCGGTGTGCGTGCCCTCCCGAGCGCCGCGCTCCTCGCGCGCGCGTGCTTCCGCGAGGAGCCGGCCCGGGCGCTCTTCGCGGGCTTGGCGGCGCACGCCATCTTGCCGCTCGAGCGTCCCGCCACCGCCGCCTTCGGCCTGATGCTCGGGGTGCTCGCCCACGCCGTCGGCTGGCCGGCGCCGCGCGGCGGCGCCGGCGCCATCCCCGCCGCCCTGCGCTCCTACCTCGAGGCCCAGGGGGGCGAGGTGCGGACCGGCTTCGAGGTCCGGTCGCTCGCGGACGTGCCGACGCAGGGGCCCATCCTCTTCGACCTGGCCCCACGGGGGGTGCTCGCGATCGCCGGCGAGCGCTTCGGGGCCCCGTATCGTCGCGCGCTGCAGCGCTACCGTCACGGCCCCGGCGTGTTCAAGCTCGACCTGGCGTTGCGCGGGCCGGTGCCGTGGGCGGCGCCGGCGTGCCGGGAGGCGGGGACGGTGCACGTGGGCGGCACGGCGGACGAGATCGCCCGCGCGGAGCGCGAGGTGTGGCGCGGCGGGCATCCCGAGCGGCCCTTCGTGCTGGTGGCCCAGGGGAGCCTCTTCGACGACACGCGCGCGCCGCCCGGCCGGCACACGCTGTGGGCGTACTGTCACGTGCCCAACGGCTCGCGCCGCGACATGACGGACGCGATCGTCCGGCAGATCGAGCGCTTCGCGCCGGGCTTCGGAGAGACGATCCTGGCGTCGCACGCGATGACCGCCGCCGACGTGGAGCGCTACGACCCGAACTTCGTCGGCGGCGACATCGCCACGGGCGTGCAGGACCTGGGTCAGCTGTTCACGCGCCCCGTGGCGCGCCGCGATCCCTACGCCACCCCCGACGCGCGGCTCTTCATCTGCTCGGCGGCGACGCCGCCCGGCGGCGGCGTCCACGGGATGTGCGGCGTCCACGCCGCCGGGTCGGCGCTGCGCGGCATGCGCGGCGGACGCCAGCGCACCTGGTAGGCTGGGCCGCCATGGCGAAACAGCAGGGACTCACGCCTCAGACCGAAGACTTCAGCGCTTGGTACAACGAGCTCGTCTACAAGGCGGACCTGGTCGACTTGGGACCGGTGCGCGGCGCGTTCGTGATCCGGCCCTACGGGTACGCCTTGTGGGAGCACATCCAGCGGGAGCTCGACGCGATGTTCAAGGCGACGGGGCACGAGAACCTGTCGTTCCCGATGCTCATCCCGATGAGCTACTTCCAGCGCGAGGCGAAGCACGTCGAGGGCTTCTCGCCCGAGCTCGCGGTGGTGACGCACGCCGGCGGCGAGCTCCTCGAGGAGCCGCTGGCGATCCGGCCGACGTCGGAGACGATCATCGGCGAGCTCTACGCGAAGTGGATCCAGTCGTACCGCGACCTCCCGCTGCTCTACAACCAGTGGTGCAACGTGGTGCGCTGGGAGATGCGGACGCGGCCGTTCCTGCGCACCACCGAGTTCCTGTGGCAGGAGGGGCATACCGCCCACGCCGACGAGGAGGAGGCGCGCGCCGAGGTGCGGCAGATGATCGACGTCTACGCCGCCTTCGCCGAGGAGTTCGCCGCCGTGCCCGTCATCCGCGGCGAGAAGACGGAGGGCGAGCGCTTCGCCGGGGCCGAGCAGACGCTCACCATCGAGGCGATGATGCGCGACGGCAAGGCCCTGCAGTCGGG
>SKWV01000209.1 GCA_007128755.1 Trueperaceae bacterium | reverse complement strand
CACGGTGCGCGCGCCGTGCTCTACGCGCACGCCTCCGTCGGTGTCATCCACATCCGCCCGCACATCGACCTCAAGACGGTCCAGGGCGTGGCCACCTACCGCGCCATCGCCGACGAGGTGTTCGCGCTCGTTCGGCGCTACGGCGGGTCGTGGTCGGGCGAGCACGGCGACGGCCTCATCCGCTCCGAGAAGAACCGGGAGCTCTTCGGCGACGTCATCTACGAGGACTTCCTCGCGGTCAAGCGGGCGTTCGATCCCGAGGGCCGCTTCAACCCGGGCAAGATCGTCGAGGCCCCGCCGATGACCCAGAACCTGCGCTACGGGTCGGCCTACCCGCCCGTCGAGGTCGCGACCGTGTTCGACTTCAGCGCCCAGGAGGGCTTCCAGGGCGCGGTCGAGCTGTGCACGGGCGTCGGCGACTGCCGCAAGGTGGGCGTGGGCACCATGTGCCCGTCGTACATGGCGACGCGCGACGAGGACCACTCCACCCGCGGTCGCGCCAACGTGCTCCGTGAGGCCCTCACCGGTGGTCTCCCCGGCGGCCTCACCAGCCGCGAGGTGCACGACGTGCTCGACCTGTGCCTCGAGTGCAAGGCCTGCAAGGCCGAGTGCCCGAGCCAGGTCGACATGGCCAAGCTCAAGTACGAGTTCCTGCAGCACTACCACGACGCCCACGGCGTGCCGCTCGCCACGCGCGTGTTCGGCGGCATCGCCCGGCTCGCCCCGCTGGCCCAATCGGTCGCCCCGCTCACCAACGTCGTCCTGGCGGCGGCGCCCGTGCGCTGGGTCAACGAGCGCCTCCTGGGCGTCGACCGCCGCCGGAGGCTCCCCGCCTACGCCGCCGAACGCTTCGACCGCGCCTTCGCGAAGCGGCCGGTGCGCAGGCCTCGTTCGATGAAGGCCACCACCACCGACGACCTCGGCACGGTGGCGCTCTTCGCCGACACCTGGACGATGTTCAACCAGCCCGGCCCCGGCCACGCGGCCGTGCGCGTGCTGGAGGCGCTCGGCTACCGGGTCGAGCTGGTGCCGTACCGCTGCTGCGGTCGCCCCCTCATCTCCAAGGGCCTCCTGCGGCAGGCGAAGCTCCAGGCGGAGGGCGTGGTGAGCGCGCTGCAGCCCTACGTCTCCCGGGGCGTGCCGGTCGTCGGCCTCGAGCCGTCGTGCGTCACCGCGCTCAAGGACGACTACCGCGAGCTGGTGCCGGGGCCACGGACCGACGCGGTGGCCGACAACGCCTCGCTCTTCGACGCCTTCCTCGCCAAGGCCTGGACGCGCGGCCACTTCGACCCGAGCGACGTGTTCGAGCGCAACGGCGAGCGCGTGCTCCATCACGGCCACTGTCAGCAGAAGGCGCTGCTCGGGACGTCGCAGGCGCGCGCGGTCCTGGGGTGGACGTCGCACGAGGTGCACGACACCGACGCCGGCTGCTGCGGCATGGCCGGGTCGTTCGGGTACAGCCACCACGACGTCTCGATGACGATCGGCGAGGACCGTCTCTTCCCCGCCGTGCGCGCGCACGAGGGCACGACGGTCGCGTGCGGCTTCAGCTGCCGACACCAGATCCGCGACGGCACGGGCACGCAGGCGGTGCACGTCGCCGAGGCGCTGGCGGCGGCGCTGCGCGAGTAGCGCGAGCGGCCGCCCGCGCTCGCCCGCCTACATCTGCTCCGGCGCCTCGATCCCGAGGCTGTCGAGCGCGAACGCGAGCGTCGCGCGCACCTTGCCGACGAGCGCTATCCGGGCCTCACGCAGGCCGCTCTCGGCGCGCATCACCGACGTGTCGGGCTTGCCGTTGGGGCCGCGGTGGTTGTAGTAGCCGTTCCAGGCCGTCGCGAGGTCGAGCGCGTACTGCGCGACCACGTGGGGAGCGTCCGCCTCGGCGGCCGCGTCGAGCACGCTCGGCCAGCGTGCGACCTCGCGCGCGAGGCGCACCTCGAGCGGCCCCAGGAGCGACCAGTCGGCGCCGGCGGTGCGCGAGCCCTCGGGCACGACGGTCTCGGCCGCCGCCCGGAGGATGCTCGACGCGCGCGCGTGCGCGTACTGCACGTACGGCGCGGAGTCGCCGGCGAGGCTGAGCGCCTGCTCCCAGCGGAAGTCGATCACGCGCCGCGCCTCGCTCTTCAGCATGCCGAAGCGGAGCGCCCCCAGGCCGACCGCGCGCGCGACGTCGGCGATCGTGGCGAGCTCGGGGTTCTTCTCCTCCACCACCGCCCGGGCGCGCCGGATCGCCTCCTCGATGACCGTGTCGATCGCCAGCGTCACGCCCTTGCGGCCGCTCATCGCCTGCCCTTCCAGCGTGACGACCTCGTAGGCGAGGTGGTGGAGCGGCTCGATGTCGGCGTCGCCCGCGGTCATCTGGAGCGCGGTGCGCACGATCGTCTGCGGGTGCACCTGGCGCGCGTCGATCACGTTCACGGCCTGGTCGCCGTGCGCGAACGTCCGCCCCGCCACCTCGCTCTCGCCGTCGGGCGCGCTCGTCCACAGCGTCGCGCCCGACGCCTGGACGGCGAACGGCGCGTAGCGCAGCCCCTCGAGTCGCCCGACCTTCCACAGGTGGTAGCCGATGTCCTTGGTCACGTACATGGCGTTGCCGTCGCTGCGCACGAGCACGACGAGCGGCTCCTCGAGCCCCGGCATGAAGGCCGACACGTCCATGACCAGCGCACCCGCGAACTTGCCCTGTGTCGGCCGGAACACCGTGGGCAGCGCCTCGAGCACCTCGAGCCCGCGCCGCAAGAAGCCCGCCGCCACCACGTCGGACTCCCACACCAGCAGGTCGTACTCGACCCCGAGGGCGCCGTAGGTCACGAGCTGGGCGCGCAGGATCCGCTCGACCTCGCCCCGGAGATCGCCTCGTTCCAGCGCGTGCATCACTTCGGTCACGCCCGCCTCGATCGCCTCGCCGTCGGTCTCCTTGGCCTGGCCGAGGCGGACGTAGAGCTCGCCCAGCCAGTGATCGTACTTGCGCCCTTCGGGTTCGCTCTCGTCGAAGTAGCGTCGGGCGAAGATCGACTCCGCCGCCTGGCGCCCGGTGTCGTCGATGTAGTTCTGGACCTCGACCTCGTACCCGGCCGCGCGTTCGATGCGCGCCAGCGCGTCGCCCAGCACGATGTTGCGCAGGTGCCCGACGTGGGCCTCCTTGTTGGGGTTCACGCTGGTGTGCTCGATGACGATCTTGCGCCGGCGCGGAGGCGCGGCCAGCGGCGCGTCGACCACGCTCCGCACGAACGAGCCCGGATCGAGCTCCACGTTCAGGTAGGGGCCGACGGCCTCGATGCGCTTCACGCCCTCGGGCAGCTCGACGAGCGTCGCCAGGGCGGCCGCGATCTGCGCCGGGTTCATCCTCAGGGCGCGCGCGAGGCCGAACGCCACCGGGCTCCCGTAGTCGCCGGGCTTGTCGTCCGGCACGCTCTGCACGGGGATGTCCAGGGCGCCCACGTCGATGGCCGCCCCCGGGGCGGCACCGCCTTCGGTCGCGCCGCGGTCGGTCAGGAACGCGCGCACGGCAGCGCGCAGCGCGTCCTGGAGGGCAGGAACCAGATCCGTCACGATCGCCTACGCTAGCATGACGCGACGCGCGAGCCCGGCGCCCGGCGCCTCCCCGGTCCGGGTGTATGCTCTCACCATCGCGCCCCTGCGCGGGCGTCCGGAGCCGACCGCTGCGTCGCGCTCTCCCGTGCGTGCGCGATGTGTCGGCCATGTTCCAGACTTCGGCGGCCGACGGCGTAAACTTGACAAATGTCGACTCAAGTTTCCACGATTTCGAAGACTCACCTTTCTGCGACGAGGAGCCCATGATGGCCGATTCGATCGAGACCACAGCGTTCGAGCACCCCGTCCCGGTCTGTCCGGTCCGAGGTTCCGTCCTCTTCCCCACGATGGTCATGCCCATCGACGCCGGCCGACCTATCTCGATCCGCGCCATCAACGCCGCGCTCGACCGTGACCGATCCATCGTCATCGTCTCCCAGCGGGACCGCGAGATCGAGGAGCCCGGCGCCAGCGACCTCTACGACGTCGGCACCGTCTGCCACATCATGCGCATGAAGAAGAACCCCGACGGCGGCATCCAGATGCTGGTGCGCGCCGTGGGTCGCGTGCGCATCACCGCCTACCACGAAGGCACCGGCGTGATCGAGGCCGACCTCGAGCCGTTCGAGGTGCCCCAGGGCGACGGCGTCCTGCTCGAAGCGGGCTTCCGCGAGCTCAAGGAGAAGTTCTCCGACCTGGTCGAGAGCGGCAACCGCAGCATCCAGGCCGAGGTCGCCCAGTTCGTCATGAACCTCGAGGACGCCGGCCAGTTCGCCGACTACGTCTCCTACCACCTCGACTTCCGCGTGGCCGACAAGCAGGCCGTGCTCGAGGCCGAGACGGTGGCGGAGCGCATCCGCAAGGTGCTGGTGCTCATCGACACCGAGCTCGAGTTGCAGGAGACGCAGCGTCGCCTCCAGCGCGAGGTCAAGGACGAGATCGACCGCAACCAGCGCGAGTACTTCCTGCGCGAACAGATCAAGGCGCTCCAGAAGGAGCTCAGCGGCTCCGACGACGAAGAGGACGAGGTCGAGGCGTTCCGCGAGAAGCTCGAGAGCCTCGAGATCCCCGAGGTCGCCATGAAGGAGGCCACGCGCGAGCTCAACCGGCTCTCGCGCATGCACCCCGACTCGGCCGAGGCCTCCGTCATCCGCACCTACCTGACCACCCTCACCGAGCTGCCCTGGAACACCCGCTCCGACGACATGCTCGACATGGAGCACGCCGGCAACGTCCTCGACGAAGACCACTACGGCCTCGAGAAGGTCAAGGACCGCGTGCTCGAGTACCTCGCGGTGCGCAAGCTCAAGCAGGACCGCGCCAAGAAGGGCGAGCTCGACATCACCGAGGTCAACAAGGGCCCCATCCTGCTCTTCGTCGGCCCCCCCGGCGTCGGCAAGACCTCCATCGCCCAATCGATCGCCAAGTCGCTCGGCCGCGAGTACGTCCGCATCAGCTTGGGTGGCGCCCGCGACGAGAGCGACATCCGCGGCCACCGCCGCACGTACATCGGCTCCATGCCCGGACGCATCATCCAAGGCATCCGCTCGGCCGGCACCAAGAACCCCGTCTTCCTCCTCGACGAGGTCGACAAGCTCGGCGTCTCCTACCAAGGCGACCCCTCCTCGGCGCTCCTCGAGGTGCTCGACCCGGCGCAGAACAACTCCTTCGTCGACCACTACCTAGGCGTCCCCTTCGACCTCTCCGAGGTGCTGTTCGTCGCGACCGCGAACTACGCCCAACAGATCCCCGAAGCGCTCATGGACCGCATGGAGCTCATCGAGTTCTCCTCCTACATCGAGCAGGAGAAGCTCGAGATCGCCAAGCGCTACCTGATGCCGCGTCAGCTGCAGGAGAACGGCCTCAAGCCGCACCAGTTCGCCATCACCGACGGTGCGCTCGCCCGCGTGATCAGCTCCTACACCCGCGAGGCAGGCGTCCGGAACTTGGAGCGCACCATCGGGACGCTCGCCCGCAAGGCCGCCCGGCGCATCGCCCGCGGCGACGCCAAGCGCGTCCGCCTCACCGAGCGCTCGCTCGAGGCCTACCTCGGCGCCGAGCGCTTCACCCCCGAGAGCGAGGCCGAAGAGAACCTCGTCGGCGTCGCCACCGGCATGTACTACACGCCCGTCGGCGGCGACATCCTCTTCGTCGAGACCAGCATCACCCCCGGCAAGAGCGGCTTCGTGCTCACCGGCCAGCTCGGCGACGTCATGAAGGAATCCGCCCGCGCCGCGCTCACGTACGCCAAGGGCAACGCGGAGCGCTTCGGCATCCGGCGGGAGCAGCTCGAGGAGTCCGAGATCCACATCCACGTCCCCGCGGGTTCCACGCCCAAGGAAGGCCCCTCGGCCGGCGCCGCGCTCGCGACGTCGCTCATCAGCGCCCTCACCGGCGTCCCCGTCCGCAAGGACGTCGCGATGACGGGCGAGGTCACCCTCCGCGGCCGCGTGCTCCCCATCGGCGGCCTCAAGGAGAAGATCCTCGGCGCCAAGCGGGCCGGGATCACCAACATCATCTACCCCGCCAAGAACTCGGCGGACATGAAGGACATCGCCACGCACCTCAAGAAGTCGCTCGAGATGCACGAGGTCAACGACCTCGACGAGGTGCTCGACATCGCGCTCGTCGGCGGCCTCGCGGCCCTCGAGAAGCAGCCGACGACGCCACCTTCGTCCGGTCGCGGACGGCGGAAGGCGAACGAGGCGGCAGCTCAAGCGTGAGGCAGTGGGTGGGGGTCGGGCGTTGGGCCGCACGCTGATCGGGCGCGAACGCGTCCCAACGCCCGACCCCCACCCTCCTTCGACCTTTCTACGACTCGAAGCGCCCCGCAT
>SKWV01000177.1 GCA_007128755.1 Trueperaceae bacterium | reverse complement strand
CGTCCCGTGTGACACGAGCTAGAACCGGTACGGCGCCGCTACGACCGACCCAGACGCCCCTCCGATCTACGAACTCCTCGACCCCTTCGCCAACCTCATCCTCCACAGCCTCAAGCTCGTCAGCAAGACCAGGACGGGCAGCAAGCTCAGCAAACGCTCATCGAGCGCAGAACAACCGCCAAGACCAGCCTCGAGCACGCCGCAGACTGACGATCCGTGGAACCGGCGACGTTGGGAGCAAGCACCGCCCGTCTCGGCCCGCGGTGACTCGTGCGGCGATGGGGATGGACCAGCGGTACGCGAGTGTCACGCGACGACGGGGGCCAGCCTTCGACGACGTGAAGAAGATCTGCGACGCAGCACGATCAGCTTCGCATGCGCACGTCGAGCGCGTCCCGAAGGCCGTCTCCCAACAGGTTCACCGCAAGCACGGTCAACATGATGGCGATACCCGGAAAGGTCGTGACCCACCACGCCAGCCGCATGTAGTTGCGTCCCTCGCTCAGCATGGCGCCCCACTCGGCCGTCGGCGGCTGAGCCCCGAGACCGAGGAAGCTGAGCGCAGCGGCCGACAAGATGGCGCCGGCCGTTCCCAGCGTCGCCAGCACGATGATGGGCGCGAGGATGTTCGGGAGGATGTGGCGGACGAGGATGCCGCGCACGTTTGCGCCCACGGCGCGCGCCGACTCGACGTAGACGTGCTCCTTCGCCGAGAGCACCGAGCCACGCACCAGCCTTGCGTAGTTGGGCGAAGCGGCGACGCCCACCGCGATCATCACGTTGAACAGGCTCGGGCCCATGACCGAGACGAGGACGAGCGCCAGGAGGATTCCCGGAAATGCCAGCATCAGGTCGATGACGCGGGAGATCACCATGTCGATCCAACCGCCGTAGTAGCCAGCGACGAGGCCGAAGGGGATGCCGATCAGCCCCGCGATCCCGACGGCGATCAGACCGACGCGGAGCGATACGCGCGTTCCATAGATCAGTCGGCTCAAGATGTCCCGGCCGAACTGGTCGGTGCCGAGGCGGTACTCGTCGCTCGGAGGCGCGAGCGACGCCATCGGGTTCTGGCGGTTGGGCGGGTGGGGCGCTAGCACTGGCGCGAAGACCGCGACCAGCACCAACGCCACGAGGACCACGAGGCCGATCATCGCCCCAGTGTTCTTCACCAGACGCTTACGCGACTTGTGCCACAGGCTCTCGGATCGTTCCCGGAGAACCGCTGTAGGGAGTGGTGCCGAGTGCGACATCGGGCCTCCGGACATCAGGAGTAACGGATACGTGGATCCGCGAGACCGTACGAGAGATCGACCAGGAGGTTGACGGCGAGATAGAAGCAGGCGCTGAGTAGCACGACGCCCTGCACCACGATGAAGTCCTTCTTCAGGATCGCGTCCACGAGCAGCCGCCCGATTCCAGGCCGCGAGAACACGACCTCGATGACGACGGTGCCACTCAGCAGCCGGCCGAACTCGAGTCCCACCACGGTCAGCACGGGGATCATGGCGTTCTTGAGCACGTGCTTGAACACGACGTTGCGCTCCGAGAGCCCCTTCGCCTTGGCCGTGCGCACGTAATCCTGGCTGAACACCTCGAGCATGCTCGAACGCACCATCCGCGCGATCACGGCGGAACCCGCGAACCCGAGCGTCAGCGCCGGCAGGATGAGGCGCTCCCAGCCCCCCGCCCCCGTAGCGGGGAACCAGCCTAGGGTGAGCGAGAACGTGAAGATCAGCATCAGGCCGAGCCAGAACGACGGCATCGACACGCCAAGGAGCGCGAACACCATGGTGGCGTTGTCGATCCAGGAGTTGTGGTTGACCGCGGCCAACACACCGAGCAGCGCCCCGAGTACGAGGGCGACGCCGAGCCCCGCGAAGGTGAGGTAGAGCGTCGAGGGCAAGACCCGGGAGATCATCTCGGCGACGGGCCGCCGCGCGAGGAACGAACTGCCCATGTCGCCCTGGAGCAGTCCCCCGAGGTAACCCAGATACTGGACGTGCAACGGCCGGTTGAGACCGAGCTGCTCGCGCATGTTCTCGATCGCCTCGCGGCTCACTGCGGCTTCGCCAAGCATCGCCTCGGCCGGGTCGCCGGGCACGAGATGAATCAGACTGAACACCAAGATGGTGAGCCCGAGCAGGACGGGCACCACCATGAGCATGCGTTGCATGAGATAGACGGACACGTCGCGGACTCCTGGAGAAAGGGGATTCGGTGCGGCGCTCGCGGGCCGGAGGCCGGCGAGGGCGACGCCGTATGGCATCGCCCTCGTTCGATCCTCACGGGGTTCAGGTCGTGATCAGGTCAAGACCGCCATCCCAGGCAATCAGCGATCCAGCCAGGTAGCGTGGTAGAAGGGGAACGCGCTCTGGTCGAACACAATCCCCTGCACGCTCAGGTTGGCCGCCATGATGTTCATCTGATCGTAGATGGGCAGCGAGACGGCGTCTTCCATCAGGATCTCCTGCGCCTCTCGGTACAGCTCGAGCCTCTCGTCGAGATCACCGAGCTGCACGGCTTCGTCGACGATCGCGTCGAACTCCGGGTTGCTGTAGTGCGACCAGGTGAACGCGCTGCCGTCGGTCCGCCAGAGCAGGCTCAGCATGTGCGGATCGTTGCGCCACAGACCCATGCCGACCATGTTGTAGTCGCCTTCGTTGTTCGACGCGGCCCAGGGGCTGCGAGCGAGGGGCTTGAGGACGATGTCCATGCCGATGTCGCCGAGCTGCGCCTGGAGCACTTGGCCGAGCTCGCCATACTCCGGCACGTCCGTCAGCACGTTGATGACGATCTCGAGGCGGGCGCCATCCTTGACGCGTACGCCGTCGGCTCCGAGGACCCAGCCGGCCTCATCGAGGATCTCGGTCGCGGCCTCTGGATCGTAGGGGTAGAAGTCGCGGTAGATGCCCTCGACCGAGCCGAGCGTGTTCGCCGACATCGGGCCGTTGCCCGGCGTCACGACGTTGGCGTACATGCTGCTGACGATCGCCTCGTTGTTCACCGCGTGCAGGATGGCGCGGCGCACGGCGACGTCGTCGGTCGGCGCCTGCTGGGTGTTGATCATGTAGTGCAGGGGGCTTCCCGAGTACGGGATGCTGAGCAAGTTGAAGTCGGGGTTCTGGTCGATCATGTCGACGAAGCGCGGGGGCACCTCTTCGATGATGTCCGTCTCCCCCGTCTCGACGGTGCCCAAGCGCACCTGTGCCTCGGGGATGAAGATGAACTCGATCTCGTCGAGGTATGCCGGGCCACTGTGGCCGAACGGGGCCGGCGCCCAGTCGTAGTCGTCGTGTCGCACGACGGTGAGCGACTGGTTGTCGGCCCACTCGACGATCTTGAAAGGTCCCGTGCCTACCGGGGCGCGGCCGAAGCGATCGCCGAGGGCTTCGACGGCGGCCGGGGAGACGGGAGCGACGGCGGCGCTCGACATACTACGGAGCCAGAGCGCGCTGGGATTGCGCAGGTAGGCGCGGATGGTGTAATCGTCGAGTATCTCACTGCGCTCGTACGGGCCCATCTCGGCGATTGCCGACGCTGATGCGGTCGCCGGGTCCATGATCCGATCCCACGTGGCCTGCATCGCCTCGGCGTTGAACGTCGTGCCGTCGTGGAAGGTCACACCCTCGCGGAGGTAGAAGGTGTACTCGAGGCCGTCTTCGCTGATCTCCCAGCGCTCGGCGAGCCACGGGTGGAGGACACCGTCGGCGTCTGCGTGCACGAGCGTGTCGACGATGTTGTGCAGCATTCGGCGAGCGTTCGCTTGCCCCGTGACGTGGGGGTCGAGCGTGACGGGCTCGTACTGGATGCCTACGGTGAGCTTCCCGCCAGGTTGGCCGCCTTGGGCGGAGGCCGCTCCCAGCACGAGACCGAGCGCGACGACGAGCGTGAGGATACGTAGCATGGTTCTCCTTCTCCGGAAGTGCACGGCGGGAGCCTCTGCGCCGGGCCCCTGCAAATCGGCACTTCTCCATCGGATACTCGAGCGTACACGACGATCCCTGCGCAGGTGTGCTTGTGTACTATCACACTGCCGGAGGCGTAACGCAGGAGAACCCCGTTCGTGAGGCCGACGGTCGCCCTCAACCACCAGCCAACGCCTCCGCCGTCCGGATCGCCGCCAGGGTACGGTTCAGCCCCCGTCGCAGCGCCACGTCGACGTGCCGGCCATCGACGAGATCGCGCGCTGCCTCGCCCGCACCCGGCGGATCGAGCAGGTCGGGCAGTTGCGGCGTCGGCAGCGCCGGATCGTGACCGAACGGCCCCGACCGGGTCCGCAGTACGGGGTTCAGCGCCCGGCCCAGCGCGATCGCGCGGCGGTCCGCCTCGGGGTCGGCGAGCGACGACGAGCGGGCGCGCGCCAACGAGGCATCGATCGCCTGCACACCGGGCCGCAGCGCCGCGATGCGGGCGCCCAGGGCCGCGTCCGACACGACGCTCCAACGCCTCTCGGCCCGGGCGAGCGCGGCGCCGAACGCGTCGAGCAGCGCCGTGGGCTCGTACGGCACGACCGGCTCGGTCACGAGCCGCCCGAGCGCGGCGGCGTACACCCGCGCGTCCCGCACGAGCGCCCGGCCATCGAGTCGCTCCATCGTGTCCTCCGGGGTATGCCACCACCAGCCGAGCCCGCCAGAGCTGGCCGGCACCACTCCGGTCGGACGCACGCCGCCGACCGAGGGCGGCTGTTCCGAGAGGGTCATGAAGAGCGACGGCACGCCGATACCGAGGAACGACTGGTCGCCGGCTCGAACCGGCGGGCTGCCCACGAACGGGAGCCCGGCGCCGACCCGGACCGCGTGGGCGCCGAGCCCTCTGAGTTCGTCGGACGCAGTCGCGTGTGCCAGGGCGTTCGCGCCGACCCCGCCGAGCGAGTCGACGTTCACGTGCGCCACCGCGTGATCACGGAGCGCCTCCCAGTTCGCGTCCGCGTACCAGGCCGAGCCCGCGTATCGGGCATGGGAGTGCCCAGACCAGAAGCAGACACGCAGTCGCCGGCGCAGATGGCGACGGCGACGTCCGAGCGCCTCGGACACGGCGATCATGACGGCGTTCGCGCTGGCGTTGTCCATCGCACCCAGGTGCCACGAGTCGACGTGGCCTGAGAGCAGTACCAGGTCGTCGCCCGTCTCAGGACCGTCCAACGTCGCCTCGAGCACCGGCAGGGTGCGCCAACGCGTGTCGACCTCGGCATCGATCACGACATCGACTTCACGCCGCGACAGACGGTCGCGGAGGCGCGCGCCGTCGGCCGCGGCGACGCTGACGATCGGGACGCTGGGCAACTGCGCGATGTCGTCTACGGTAGGACTCCCCCACACGGCGCTGGCGATCATCTCGTGACGCTCGTCGTCGTTCACGAACACGAGCGCCGCCGCGCCGCGTGCCTCCCATGCTCTGACCGGCACAGGCGCCGCGAGTCCGTCGACGATCACCGCCTTTCCGGCGACGGAGATCGCTGCCGGCGGGCCATCCGCATCCGCCGCGCCGTCGACCAGCGGGAAACGCCCAGTTCGGACGGGAGCTGCCATGGCGTGTGTGATGCACCGCACCTGCTCGCCGTCGCCGCTGGCGACCTCGCCCCGTCCCAGGATCCACATTCGCGCCGGACCCGGTAGGCTCACGAAGGCATCGTGCTCGAACCAGCGCACCGCGAGCCCAGCCGCATCGAGACGGTCGGCGGCGAGCTCCATCGCCCGCCGCTCCGCTGCGGAGCCCGAGGGCCGCTCCTCGCGCGACAACGCTGCCGTCAGCTCGAGCAGGGCACCACCGTCGAGCTCCCCCAGCATCGCGTTCTCCGGCGAGTCCAGCGTCGAATCGAGCGCGAGTGGCCGTGCAGCCGCGTCCGGGTTCGAACTCATCGATCGAGCGCCTCACGTCGCAGCGAGCCGAGGGTGCCGCCATCCGCCAGACCGTGCGCGCGACCCATCTCGTCCGACAGCAGACGGCTGAGGCCTTCCTCCTCGTCGGCGAGGCGCCGCAGCTCGGTCCACAGGTCGTCTGCCGGACCGTTAGGAGCGCCTCGGTGCGGCTCAGCCACCGGCCATGACCCGCGGGAGGCGCGCCAGGTAGTCGGCCCAGGCGCTCCTCCCCTCGGCGAAGCGAGCGAGGCGGAAGAACTCGTTGGGGGCGTGAATATCCTCGTCGCCGACGGCGAACGAGAAGAAGACCGTGTCCATGCCGAGATACCGCTGGAAGGTCTCACAGATCGGCACGGATCCGCCCATGCCGATCACCCAGGGATCGACGCCGTACACCGTCCGGAGTGAGGCGACGGCCGTGAGCAGCCCGGGGTGGTCGTCACGCAAGCGATAGGCGGCGGCGCCCGGACGCTCGGAACGAACCTCGAGCGTGACGCCGGGCGGCAGGGTGGCGTGCAGATGCCGCACCACCTTGTCGCGGACATCGTCGGGGTCCTGATCGGCGACCAAGCGACAGGTCACCTTGGCGTGCGCCTCGCTCGGCAGCACGGTCTTGCTTCCCTCACCCGTGTACCCGCCCCACATGCCGTTCAGCTCCAGGGTGGGCCGGTTCCACTGCCGCTCAAGGGTGCTGAAGCCGACCTCGCCGAAGGTGGCCGGCGCACCGATTTCTGCCAGGTACGCCGCGTCGTCGAATGGTAGGGCGCGCGTGGCCTCACGAAGGGCGTCTGGAATGGGCCTGACGTCGTCGTAGAACCCGGGCACCGCGACGCGGCCGTCATCGCCATGAAGGCCGGCGACGAGTCGGGCCATCGCGTGAAGCGGATTGGCAACGCCGCCGCCGTGTCGACCGGAGTGCAGATCCTTGGCCGCACCGCGGAGGGTGAACTCGAGCGCGGTCAAACCGCGGGTGCTGATCATCGTGGTCGGGTGATCGGCACGCCACATCCCGCCGTCGGCACTGAGCACCAGGTCGGCGCGCAGGCGCTCGGCCTCGCGCTTCACGAAGGGAGCGAGGGAGGGGCTGCCGATCTCCTCCTCGCCCTCGTACAGGAACACCACGTTCACGGGAAGCCGGCCGATCGCACGGAGGTAGGCGGCGACGACCGTGATCGGAATGAACATGGGCGACTTGTCGTCCGACGCCCCGCGCGCATACACGCGGCCGTCGCGGACGGTCGGCTCGTATGGCGGCGAAGTCCAGCGCTCGAGCGGCTCCGGTGGCTGCACGTCGTAGTGGCCATAGACCAGCACGGTCGGCGCCCCGGGTGCGCCGCGCCAGGCGGCGGTCACCAGCGGGTGGCGCTCGGTGTCGTGCACCTCGACATCGCTCAGGCCCGCCTCGCGCAGGCGCGCGGCGACGAACTCGGCGCCGCGACGCATGTCCGCGCCGCGGCGTGAGTCGGCCGAGACGCTGGGGATGCGGATGAACTCGAAGAGCGTCGCGAGGTCGGCGTCGAGGGTGGCGTCGAGCGCCGTGAGTACCTCGGCCGGAGCGACGGACGCTGTCACTTGCCACCGTCGACGGACAGCACCTGACCCGTGACCCAGCCGGCGAACGGCGACGCGAAGAAGACGACCGCATGGGCGATGTCGTCGGGCGTGCCGAGACGACGCATCGCGATGCGTTCGAGCAGCGCCTCCTGCCCCGCCTCGCCGTAGGATTGCCACTGGCGCTCGGTGGTCGGATTGGACCGCACGAAGCCGGGAGCGACGTTGTTCACGGTGATGCCGTCGCGCCCGAGCTCGTGGGCCAACTGCCTCGTGAGCCCGATCTGGGCGGCTTTGGCGCTGGCATAGGCCTGGATGCCGGTGAGGCTGACGCCGAGTCCCGCACCGCTCGAGATGTTGATGATCCGGCCCGAGCCCACGCGCTTCATGCCCGGCACCACCGCCTGGGAGAAGGCGAAGGCGGCGTCGACGTTGATCGCGAACAGCGCGCGCCACGCATCCGGGGTGATCTCCTCCATCGGTCGACCGACCTGCCCACCGACGCCACCTGCGTTGTTCACGAGCACGTCGACGGCTCCGGAGGCGCTCGCTCCCTCGGCCTCGGAGACGAAGGCCATGACTGCGTCGCGGACGGTGATGTCGACAATCCGCGTGTGCAGGGCGCCATCACGACCGGCACCCAACCGAGCGGTCTCGGCGAGCGAGTCGGCGAGGACATCGCACGCCCACACGGTCGCACCGCGCTCGACGAACGCGAGCGCGATCGCGCGCCCGAACCCGTGGGCCGCACCCGTGACGAGCACCGTGGCGCCGTCGAAACGGGCGATCACGATGCCACCTCGGCCGCACCACGGCGTCGGAGCTCGTCGAGTTCGCGAAGGTTGTCGAGCGAACGCTCTCGCGCCCCATCCTCGACCTCGTGGATCATCTCCACGATGCGTGCGACCAGCGGCGTCTTCAGTTCCCCGTCGGCGGCGAGCACCGGGATCATGCCGAGCTGGGCATCGACCTCGGTGCGGCGCTTGCGCACGGCAAGATCGCGCCACACACCCGAGTGGATCTTGGCGGAGCGCCGGTTGAAGGCGACCATTTCGTCGAGGGAGCGCATCGTGACCTCCTCGGGCACACCGGGCATGAAGGCGCTGGGGTCGAAACCGTCGAACGGCTCGGGCGATACCTCACGCGCTTGCGCGACCGCCAGTACCTCGCGCGCGATTGCGATGAAGAGCGGCCGATAGGCTGGCATGTCGTAGCAGGAGGCGATACCCTCGTCGGTCAGAGCGGTCGCGAAGATCATCGAACCGACAGCGAGCTTCGCCCACAGAAAGCCCCAGATGTTGGTGGTGGCGAGGGCATCGTCGTCGAACTGCCGGAAGGCCGCGAGCAGCGCGCGCAGGCGAGGTGTGTCACTGCCGTCGAGCTCACCGAGCACCACGGCGCCGCGACCACCGTAGTGGATGACACCGGGCTCCAGGTAGTCGGCGCCGAAGTTGACGAAGCAACCGATCGTGCGCGGGCGGCCGACGATCTGCGCGATCACCAACTCGTTCAGGCCGTTCTGCGCCGACACGACGTGCCCGTCGGCGTCGAGGAAGGGCAGCAGGCCACGGCAAGCCGCCTCGGTCGCGTGAGCCTTCACACACAGGAGCACGGTCTCGAAGGTGCCAGGTACCTCGCCCGCTACGTACGCGGGAGCCTCGACGCGAAACGCGTCGATCGGTCCCTCGATGCGGAGCCCGGTCGTGCGGATCGCCTCGACGTGATCGCGGTCGACATCGACGAACGTCACGTCGTGGCCGGCCCGCACGAGGTAGGCACCGATGGTGCCGCCTATGGCGCCGGCTCCGACGATGGCGAGCCTCATGCGCCCACCCCCACAAGCGGATCGCCTTCGTTGATCGCGAGGCTGGCCACGTAGTAGAGGACGGTGCCGGTCACCGGCGCGGCGACATCCTGGATCACGTCGCCGAGCAGATCCCGCACCACGCCGAGCCGCTCACCTGCTTCGACGCGGCTGCCCAACCGCACGGTCGGGTACCAGGCGCCCTCTACGTCCGAGGTCAGCACTTCGAATCGGTCGATCGCGATCGTGGCCCGCGGCGCGACCGTCCCGTCGCGCATGCCGAGGTGACGCATCACCCGTTCGGTGCCGTCGACGAGCGTCAGCACGTCACCCTCCGAGAACGACCCTTGCCCGCCGGCCTCGGCGAGGACCGCCGGCACCCCGAGGGCGGTTGCCCCGGAGTACGAGTGGCCTGGGCTTCCGGACGCCACCACGTAGGGAATCCCGAACACGTGCGCGAGCTCCTCCGCGCGGGCGTCGCCGCGGGCGTGGAGCACGAACGGCGTCAGCGCCTCGTTGAGGTCGCCGCCGTGGAGGTCGATGAACGCGTCGGCGTGCCGCACCCAGCCGTCCATCAACCAGATTGCGAGCTGCTGCGCGAAGCTGCCTCCGGCATCGCCCGGGAACTGTCGGTTGAGGTTCAACCCGTCGATCGGGTTGACGTAGATCGACCGCGCCGCGAACGAGGGGCGGTTCACGATCGGCAGCACGACGAGCATGCCTGCTAGCTCCTCGGGACCCCTTTCGGCCAGCCGATAGGCCGCGACGATGGAAGCGTACTCGGCGCCGTGCACTCCGGCCGTCACGACCACCGTTGGTCCGGCCTGCGTGCCGCGCACCGCCAGGAGCGGCACCATGGTGACGGGATCGGTAGCCGTGCGAACGAGCGTCCGGAGCCGGGCCCCGGGGGCGAGGGTGTCCAGCACGTCCGGCAGGGAGGCGACGGCGGTCGGCTGCACGCTCACGATCCCCATGACCCATCGAGCAGCGCGCGCGTCTCCTCGACGGCGACGGACCAGAGGCCGAGCATCGTCGCGTCGTCCTTCTGGTACGTGCCCCCGTAGTTCCCGTCACCCACGTACTCGCGGACGGCGACCGGATCGAGGACACGCAACAGGTCGAGATCCATGGCGTCCTTGCGGCGCTCGGGCAGCACGACGCCGTCGAGCCGCGTCCAGGGGAAGTTCTCGGACCACGAGGCGTGGGATCCCAACGGGTCGATGCGCTGCGTCGCCTCGGCGACGCGGGGTGCCGACCACCAGTTGTGGAACTTGATGCGCATCTCTGGGTGATCGACCGTGTACTCCTGCGCCAGCGCACCCGCCGGAGCGTTCCCGCCGTGCCCGTTGACGATGAGCACACGGCGGAACCCGCTGCGGCGCATGCCGTCGAGCAGCTCTCGCACGACACGGACGTAGGTGTCGACACGCAGGGTCATGCTTCCGGGGTACGCCTGGAAGTACGGCGCGAGACCGTACGGAAGCGCCGGGAAGACCGGTACGCCGAGAGGTTCGGCCGCGTCGGCGGCCACGCGCTCCGAGAGGATGGCGTCAACCGCCAGGCTCAGGAAGGCATGCTGCTCCACGGAGCCGAGCGGCAGGATGCAGCGGTCGTCGTGCTCGAGGTAGTCCTCGACTTGCTGCCAGTGCATGTCACGGATCTTCATCGTGCCTCCTGGGTACGGGATACGCGCGACAGCCTCTCGCGCAGTTGCGTGATGATCGGGAGCAGGACCCGCTCGACGTGGATGGGGTCGGGGACATGGCGGTACTCGAACGAGCGAACGTGCGACGGCAATCCGTCGAGCACCGTCTCGGAACCTGTTCCGTACACAACCACGTCCGCCCTCGCCAGCGCCTCCCTGGCCTCGCGCGTACCGTGTATGGCGGCACGCACCGACTCCACGTGGCTGGCGAAGCGGGCAACGGCGCGCCGGAACGTGGGTAGGAACTCCGGAATCGTACTGATGATGACCAACTGTGCCAGTGGGTCGATCTCGGCCAACGCGACGCGCGTGCGCTCCGACGGGATCAGGTTCACCGTCGCGACCTCGAAGCTCGGCGGCACGTACGGACGCAGGTCCGACACACGATGCGCGAACGTCAGCACGAGATCCGCCGCCTCGATGACGGTGCGCGCGGAGGGATCGGCGGCAAGCCCCTCGAACGTGGTGGCGCTCAACGTATCCGACGCCCGAAGATGCCGTCGGAGGTCGGCGGCGTAGGCGCGGGTCACATGAGCGTAGACGCCGACGAACACCGCCCGCAGTGGATAGCCGTGGCGACTCTGCGCCACGAGGTGCTGGAAGCGCTCGAGGGTCTCCGCTCGGCCGAGGCCCTCGCGCTCTGCCGTCACGAGCGCCTGTCGGAGCAACTCATCCGTCCGCGACCTGCCCGGCCGCACGGCTTCCTCGGCTGCGAGCGACCGCACGAACGTACCCGTCCCCTGAACCGTCGCGATTAGCCCCTTGGCCTGGAGGCTCTTGTAGACCTGCGAGACGGTCACGGGCGAGACGCGCAGTTCGAGCGCGAGGTCGCGGACCGACGGCAGGCGACTGCCGGCCGGGAAGTCTCCGTTGCTGACCCCGTACTCGATCTGGCCCTGTATCTGCGTGGTGACCGGGACCGGGAGATCCCGGTCGATCTGGATGCGCATGCGCCCACCTTTCCTCACGTTACATGATGATGTAACACTTCGACCCCGGTCACGGGGCGGTCCCGAGATAACGCCGTCGTCGCCCGCCCATGGTGTAGAGGACATGTGACGTGTGAGACGTGCCAGCTGCGCGTCACGGCGGCTTTCATCGACCCCGCCGGTAGCCATGCGTTGACGTGGCTTTTTATGCGGTGCTATCTTCCATTGTGACAGCCGCCGTGGGATGACCGCGCACTCCGCCTCGCTTGGAGTTGCCGGGCATTTCGATAGCAAGGGAGGAGTTCGGCAGCACGCTGACGGATCGTCCGCGCCACTCACCGAAGGCCGTCTTGCCGGCCATCCGCTTCGCACGACTCTTCTTCCAAGGAGGCACGCAGTGTTGACGACCCGAGTGTTCACCATGGTCCTGCTGGTCACCATGTTGTTGACCGGCACGGTACTCGCGCAGAAGACCCTCACCATCGTTCGTCCCACGGATCCGGTCTCGCTCGATCCGCAGCTCGAGACGACGGCGCCAGGCTCCTGGGTGTTCAGCCAGATCCTCGAGCCGCTGATTACCGTCAACCAGGACATGGAGATCGAGTCGCGCCTGGCGACGTCCTGGGAGTTCATTGATCCTACGCGGCTCCGCTTCACGCTTCGCCAGGACGTCACGTTCCATGACGGGACCCCCTTCAACGCCGAGGCGGTCGCCTTCACGTGGGATCGCGCGTTCAACAACGATCCTCCGGGTCGTTGGAAGGCGCTGGCCGGACCCGTCTCGGGCGTCGAGATCGTCGACGAGTACACGGTCGACATCGTCGCCTCGCAGCCGTACGGCCCGATGCTGCTGACCGTCACCATGCCCTATACCGGTGTCGTCAGCCCGACGGCCGTCGAGACCATGGGCGACGACGCGTTCAGCCGCGCTCCGGTCGGCACCGGCCCTTTCAAGTTCGTCGAGTGGCGTGCCAACGACCGCATCGTGATCGAAGCGAACGACGACTACTGGCGTGGTCGGCCCGCGCTCGATCGCATCGTGTTCCGCACGGTGCCCGAAGAGGGGGCTCGCATGCTGTCGCTGCGCACGGGCGAGGCCGACATGGTGCTGATGCCGACGCCCTCCGACCTGCCTGCGCTGGAGGCCGATCCCGACTTCATCGTCGAGGGCGCACCGGGTGTCGGCGTCTTCTACCTCGCGTTCAACCTCGAGCGGCCCGCGGTGAGCGACGTCCGCGTGCGCCAGGCCGTGGCCCACGCGATCGATCGGGAGCTGATCGCGGAAGCCATCCTGGAGGGCGGTGGCGTGCTGGCGACGTCGGTCATCGGCGAACCCGTCTTCGGCTACAAGGACATGGAGCTGCTCGAGCGCTACCCCTACGATCCCGAGCGCGCCATCGAGCTGCTCGAGGAGGCCGGTTACACGCGTGGCAACGACGGCCTGATGCGTGACGACGCCGGACAGGTACTGCGCCTCGACGCCCTCCCGTCGAACGGGCGGTCGCTCAAGGACCGCGAGATCGCCGAAGTGCTGCAGGAGTTCCTGCGCCAAGTCGGCATCGAGGTCGAGCTGCACGTGTTCGAGTGGGCCACGACGTTCAGCCTCATGCGCGGCGAGACTCTCGACTACGATCTCAACTCCTTCACGTGGTTCACCACGACGGCCGACGCCGACTACACGATGTACTCCAACTACGTGAGCACCGAGACCCCGCCGGCCTCGTGGAACCGCTGGCGCTACGCCAATGCCGACGTCGACGAGTGGCTCAAGGCCGCACGCGCGAGCCTCGACATGGATGAGCGCGCGGAGCTCTACGGCATGGTGCAGGACCAGCTCGCGATCGACCTGCCGGCGATCCCGCTCTACGGCTCCTACGAGGTGGCGGCGCTCTCTGCAGACGTCACCGGGTTCGTGGCCCATCCGATCCAGTACATCCTCGACCTCTTCCCGGTCGACAAGCCCTAAGCGGGCCTCGCGGGGGGTGGGGTGATCGCTATCCCCACCCCCGGCGGCAGCGACGATGCTCAACTATTTGCTTCGCAGAATCTTGCTCACCATCCCGCTGGCTCTCGGCGTGGTGTTCATCGTGACGATCAGCTTCGACCTGATCCCCGGCGATCCAGCCGCGCTGATCCTCGGCGAGTTCGCGACGCCCCAAGCGGTCGCCGAGCTCCGCACCTCGCTCGGCCTCGATCGCCCACTCCTCGTGCGCTACGTGGCCTACGTCGGCGATATCCTCCAGGGCGACCTCGGCAGGTCGATCCGCGATCGCCGCCCCGTCACGGCCATCCTGAGCGAGACGTTCCCGTACACCGTCCAGCTGGCGCTGGCTGCCATCGTGCTCGTGCTCATCGTCGGTATACCGCTCGGCCTCCTCGCGGCGTCTCGACCCGGCTCCTGGATCGACAACGTCATCCGCGTCACCTCTCTGGCTGGTCTGTCGATGCCGGTGTTCTGGACTGGGCTGGTGTTCATCGTGATCTTCTCGGTCAACCTCCGCTGGTTCCCGGTGTCCGGCACGGGGACCTGGCGCCACCTCGTCCTGCCGGCAGTGACGCTGGCCCTGCCGTCGATCGCAGTGGTCGCGCGCATGACGCGCGCGACGGTGCTCGAGGTCCTCCGCGAGGACTTCATCCGTACCGCGCGCGCGAAAGGCGTCGGTGAGACCTCGCTCCTCTACAAGCACACGCTGCGCAACGCCCTCATCCCGGTGGTGACGGTCCTGGGCCTGCAGCTCGGACAGATGCTCGGCGGTGCGGTGCTGACGGAGACGGTGTTCGCCTGGCCCGGCGTCGGCCGCCTGACCGTCTTCGCGATCTTCAACCGCGACTTCGTCCTGATGCAGGGTCTCGTTCTGGTGTTGGCCATGGTGTACGTGTTCGTGAACCTCTTGGTCGACCTCAGCTACGGTCTCATCGACCCGAGGGTGGCGTACTCGTGAGCCTCGCCGCTGCGCCGCAGGCACCGGCCGCCGGCGCGACGCGCCGCAACGACGTCTGGCGGCGCTTCCGCCGCAACACGCTGGGGATGATCGGCGCCGTGATCGTCATCGTCATGGTGCTCATGGCCGTGTTCGCGCCCTACCTAGCGCCGAACGATCCAGCCAGTCAAGATCTCCGCGCGCGACGCACCGCGCCCAACGTTCAGTACCTGCTCGGCACGGATGAGTTCGGTCGCGACATCCTGTCGCGCATCATCTACGGCGCCCGCGCCTCCCTCGTCGTCGCGGTGACGTCCGTGGCCATCGGGCTGACGCTCGGCAGCTTCCTAGGGGCACTCGCAGGGTATTTGGGTGGACTCGTCGATGGCGTCGTGATGAGGACGATGGATCTGTTCCTCGCCTTCCCCTACCTGCTGTTGGCCATCATCATCGTGAGCGCGCTGGGTCCAGGGCTGCAGAACACGATCTTCGCGATCGCGGTATGGACGATCCCGGCGTTCGCACGTGTGGCGCGCTCGGCGGTGCTTCAGCTCAAGGAACGCGACTTCGTGACGGCTGCGAAGTCGCTCGGAGCCAAGGAGGCTCGGGTGATGCGCGTGCACCTCCTCCCGAACTTCGGCTCCACGCTGCTCGTCTACGCCAGTCTGTACCTCGCGTACGCGATCCTCATGGAGTCGGCGCTGTCGTTCCTCGGCCTAGGCGTCCAGCCGCCGACGGCGTCCTGGGCAGGCATGATCGCCAGTGGCCGGAACTACATCACGTCGGCGCCGCACATCGCAACGATCCCCGGCATAGCGATCGCGATCGCCGTGCTCGGCTTCAACCTATTAGGCGACGGCCTACGCGATGCATACGACCCTCGGACCGTCAAGCGCTGAAGCGACTGCCAAACACCACGATCGGCGCCACCGAGGCTACGGCAAGCAACAACGCCCCTCCGCGGCGACCGGCCGCGCCGCGGTATCCTCCGGCGTGACCAGACCCCAGAGCCAGCCCGAGCAGCCCGCCGCGGACGCCCTGACAGCCCGTATCGACGCCCACCTCGAGCTCGAGGCGGCGTCCCTGCTCGAGCTCAGCCACCGCATCCACGCGCACCCCGAGGTCCGCTTCGAAGAGGTGCAGGCGAGCGCTTGGCTCGCCGACGCGCTCGAGGCGCGCGGGTTCGCCGTCGAGCGGGGCTCGGGTGGTCTGCCGACGGCGTTCCGCGCCAGCCTCGACGGCCGCGGCGACGGTCCGACCGTGGCGCTTCTGTGCGAGTACGACGCGCTGCCCGGGCTCGGGCACGCGTGCGGACACAACGTGATCGCCACGATGGGCGCCGGCGCCGCCTTCGCGCTCGCGCCGCTCATGAGCGAGCTGCCGGGTCGCCTGCTGGTGATCGGGACGCCCGCCGAGGAGGGCGGCGGCGGCAAGGCGCTCCTGCTCGACGCCGGCGTCTTCGACGGTGTCGACGCCGCGCTCATGATCCACCCCGAACACGTCGATCAGTCCAACATGCCGACGCTCGCGAGCTTCAAGTGGGACGTCGCCTTCCACGGCAAGCCGGCGCACGCCGCCATGGCGCCGCATCTGGGTGTGAACGCGCTCGACGCGGTCCGTCTGGCGTTCGCCGGACTCGACGCGCTCCGGCAGCAGGTGCGTCCCGACGTCCGGATGCACGCCATCGTGACGGACGGCGGCGCGGCGGCGAACATCATCCCCGAGCGCGCCGCGATGCTCGCGGTCGCGCGGTCCGCCGACGCCGGCTACCTCTTCGACGACCTCGCCCCGCGGCTCCGCAACGTGTTCGAGGGAGCGGCGCTCATGACCGGAGCGCGGCTCGAGATCGGCGACTCCTCGCCCGCCTACCTCGAGATGGCGGTGAACGTCCCGTTGGAAGAGACCTTCGAACGGCACGCCCGCCGCCGCGGCCGCACCGTGACGCCGTACGACCTGCAGAGCCGCTCTGGCTCGACCGACATGGGCAACGTCTCGCAGGTCCTGCCGGGTCTGCACGCCATGCTCGCCATCGACGACGTCGCCTTGCCGCACACGGCGGAGTTCGCCGTGGCGGCGCGCTCGGCGCGCGGCGACGCGACCGTGCTCGACGGCGCGAGCGTGCTCGCCGGCATCGCCGCCGACCTGCTCACCGACGCGGACCTGCTCACCCGGGTGCACCAGGCGTTCCACGAGGCTACCGGGCGCGCCACGCCCTGAGGTCACGGTGGCGGACGCCCCTCATCGCGGCGACGCCGAAGCATGCAATCATCGCGACACTCATGAAGGATGCGGGGTGCGGCATCTCCATGGCGTCGTCCACTGTGTGGCCGCCGATCGGACCCGCGTGCTTGGGCGCCGCGGCTGACGGCGAGCCGGCGTCGACGTGAGCGCCGGCCGGCCGAGCGTCCCCGCCGGTTCACCACGAGCACGGGCTCGCGCTCGCCTCGAGGACTACGTCCCGATCCTGACCACGGGCGCGGTGGTCGGGCTGCTCACGATCGTGCTGTCGATCTCCATGGCGACCATGGTGTACACCGGCGACCTGCTCCCGTTCCTCCCGAACGGGATCGGCCTCGCGCTCATCAGCACGGCGATCGTCGGCACCGTCTTCACGCTGACGGGCTCGATGCCGGGTACGGCCGCCTTCTCGCAGCTCGCGCCGGGCGCGATCCTGGCGGTCATCGCGCTGTCGGCCGTGGGCGCGCTGCCAGGCGACGCCCTGCCGATCACGCGCTTCATGACGGTCGTCTCGCTCATCGCGCTCACCACGATGGCGGGGGGGCTGGCGTTCTTCGCCGTCGGGCTCTTCCGCCTCGGTCGGCTGGTGCGGTACCTGCCGTTGCCGGTGGTCGGCGGCTTCATCGCCGGCACGGGCTGGCTGCTCCTGACGGGCGGCATCAGGGTGATGACCGACGTCTCGCCGAGCGTGACCTACGTCGCCGACCTGCTCGCCCCGGGCGTCTGGACGCAATGGCTCCCCGGCCTCGCCTTGGCCGCGGTCGTCGTCGTCATGACCGGACGAGAGCGGCATCCGCTCGCGTTCCCCATGCTGATCGCCGCCGCGATCGTCGGCTTCTACGCCGTCATGGCGTTGAGTGGCGGCTCCGCCGAAGCGTGGCGCGACGCCGGCTTCCTGCTCGGGCCGTTCCCCGAGTCCGACCTGTTACGACCGCTGCATGCGGGCGACCTGGTGCACGTCGACTGGGGCGTGGTGGCGAGTCATGCGGCGGGCGGAGGGAGCGTCATCGTCATGTCGTTGATGGCGATCCTGTTCAACGCGACCGCCCTCGAGCTCGCGACGGGCAGAAAGGTCGACCTGAACAGCGAGCTCCGCGCCGCCGGCCTCGGCAACCTGCTTGCCGGCTCGGTCGGCGGGACGGTCGGGTATCAGGCGCTCAGCCTGACGATGCTCAACCATCGCCTGCGCAGCGGTCACCGCCTCACGCCCATCGTCAGCGTCGCCGTCGTGGTCCTGACGCTGGTGTACGGAGCGTCGATGCTGGAGTTCGTCCCGCGGCTGGTGGTCGGAGGGGTGCTCGCCTACCTCGGCATCGCCTTCCTGATCGAGTGGATCCACGGAGCCTACTCGAGGCTGTCACGGCACGAGTACGCGGTCGTGGTCACGATCCTGCTCTCCATCGTCGCCTTCGGCTTCCTGCCTGGCGTCGGCATCGGCCTCGTGCTGGCCGTCGTGCTCTTCGTGGTCACCTACAGTCGGATCGACATCGTGCGCCACGCCCTCACGGGCGCCTCGGCGCGCAGCCGCGTCTCCTGGAGCCCGCAGGAGCGTGCGCTCCTCGAACGCCGGGGTGAGCGCCTCCTGGTGCTGCAGCTCCAGGGGTTCCTCTTCTTCGGCAGCGTGAACGCGCTCGTCGAGCGCGTGGAGCGGCGGCTCGAGGTTGGCGAGCCGCTCGAGGGCGTGATCGTCGACTTCCGGCACGTGAGTGGCATGGACTCGACCGCGTCCGCGACGTTCATCATCCTCTCCGGAATGGCCGAGAGCGCCGGCTTCACGCTCTTCCTCGTGGACCTCCCGCCCGCGGTCGCGCGGCAGCAGGAGCGTTCGGCGTACGGGCTCGGGCCAGACGAGGCGCCGTCGACGCGCATCCTCGGGAGCCTCGACGAGGCGCTCGAGTGGTGCGAACGCCGGAGCCTCGCCAGCGCGCACGCCCAGCACGAACCGGACGCGGCGCCCGAGGATCGGCTCGCGGAGCTGCTCGCCGACGACGAGAAGCTCCACGAGTTGCTCTCGCGTCTCGAGCGGGTCGAGGTGCCCGCAGGAGGCCGGTTCATCGTCCAGGGCGACCGCGCCGACGACCTCTACCTGGTCGCGTCCGGGCGCGTCACGGCGCGGCTCGAGGAGGCCGATGGCGCGGTGGTCCGACTCGAGACCATGCATGGCGGCAACTTGGTCGGCGAGATCGGCTTCTACACGGGCCACGACCGCGGCGCCACGGTGGTCGCCGACGTACCCACGACCCTATACCGGCTCACGCACGCCGACCTCGCGACGATCGCCGCCCATGATCCGCTCCTGACGGCCGCGCTGCATCGCCTGGTGGCGAAGCGTCTGGCGGAGCGGGTCGCGCACCTGCAGCGCGTCGTCGCGGCCTTGCAGCGGTGAGGCGGGCCGGGGCCGGTTTCGTCCGCGCCGTCGTCTACGACGCTGCCGACAGGGCAGCGTCGTTCGGGTACACGACGCCCAACTGGCGTCTGGCCTCGTCGAAGAGCCGCATCGTCCGTACCGTGTGCGCGAGCGGCATGGTCGGACTCTCGAGGAGCCCCTGCTGGATGCAGCGCGTCACCTCGCGCAGCTGGTAGACGTGCCGGTGAGTCGTCGTGAAGCGCTCTTCCCGCGCGTCGTCCCCCCTCTGCACCACGAAGCCGTCCGGACCCGTGAGCGACCCGAACGTGCGGATCGTCCCGTGCGTCCCGCCGATCGCCACCGACCGGGTCGCCTGCGCGCGCAGCGTCGACAGCAGCTGCACGTGCGCACCATCGGTGTACGAGAGCATGAGGGCGTTCGAGGCATCGACACCATCGTCGGTGAGCACGCCGCGCGCCAGCAGCGAAGCCGGGAAGCCGAGTGCACCGAGCGCCCAGGTGAGCGGGTACACCGTCAGGTCGAGCAGGGCGCCGCCGCCGGCCTCGGGCGCCCACAGGCGCTCGCGAGGATCCTCCGTGGCGCGGAAGCCGAGGTCGCCCTGCAGCCACTGGACGTCGCCGATCTCGCCCGACTCGATCACGTCGAGCACGCGCTGGAACACCGGCAGGAAGCGCGTCCACACCGCCTCCATGACGAAGACGCCACGCTCACGCGCCAGCTCGGCGAGGTCCTCGGCCTCGCGAGCGTTGATCGTGAACGCCTTCTCGACGAGGGCGTGCTTGCCGGCTGCGATGACGGCCCTGGTGACCTCGTGATGGGAGCCGTGCGGCGTCGCCACGTAGACGACGTCGACGTCGGGATCGTCGGCCAGGAGCTGGTAGCCGGGCACGTCGCCGTCGCCGTAGCTCGTCGCGAAGCCGAACTCCTGGGCGAACGCCTTCGCCTTGTCGG
>SKWV01000272.1 GCA_007128755.1 Trueperaceae bacterium | reverse complement strand
TGCTTCCTGCGGTCACGCTCGGCACGGCGCTCGCGGCGCTGCTCACGCGCCTCATGCGCTCGAGCCTGCTCGAGGTCCTGAACCAGGACTACGTCCGCACGGCGACGGCCAAGGGCCTGCGGCGCCGGATGGTCCTGATCAAGCACGCCGTCCGCAACGCCCTGCTCGCCTACGTCACCGTGCTCGGACTCCAGGTCGCCTCGCTCATGGCGGGCGCCGTCGTCACCGAGCAGGTGTTCGCCTGGCCGGGGATCGGCCTCCTCGCGATCCAGGCGATCAACTCGCGCGACATGGCCGTCATCCAGGCCGTCGTGGTGGTCGCGGCCCTCATCGTGATGGTCGCCAACCTCCTCGTGGACGTCCTCTACGCCCTCATCGACCCCCGGATCACGTACGCGTGACGCCAGGCGCCCGCGCCCTCCTGAAGCGGCTCTTCTCGAGCCCCACGGCGACGGTCGGGCTGCTGCTCTTCATCGCCTTCGTGATCATGGCCGTCTTCGCGCCGTACGTCGCGCCCTTCGAGCCCACCGTCCCCAACCTCCGCACGCGCCTCGCGCCCCCCTCGTGGGCTGGCGGTCCCGAGCAGCACCTCCTCGGGACCGACCACCTCGGGCGCGACATCCTGAGCCGCCTCATCTTCGGCAGCCGGGTCGCGCTCATCGTCGGCCTGGCGGGCGTGACGCTCGCGGCCACCATCGGCATCACGCTCGGGCTCGTCGCCGGGTACTTCGGCGGGCGGCTCGACACGGTGATCATGCGCTTCGTCGACACCCTGATCGCCATCCCCAACGTGATCCTCTACCTGACCGTCCTGGGCGTGTTCGGCCCCAGCCTGCTGATCCTGGTGCTGGTGATCGGCTCCATCAACTGGACGACCTTCGCGCGCGTGGTGCGCGCCGAGGTCCTCTCCGTGAAGCGCCGCGAGTTCGTGGAGGCGTCACGCGCGATGGGGCAACGCACCGCTTTGGTCCTGCTCAAGCACGTGCTGCCCGCGGTGATGGCGCCCATCATCGTCGTGGCGACGCTGAACGTCGCCACCGTGATCATCCTCGAGGCCTCGCTCTCGTTCCTCGGCCTCGGCGTACAGCCGCCGACCGTCACCTGGGGACGGATGCTCGCCGACGGGCGGAACTACGTCGCCACCTCCTGGTGGCTGGCCACCTTCCCGGGCGTGTTCATCACGCTGCTCAGCCTGTCGTTGATCTTCATGGGCGACTGGCTCCGCGACGTGCTCGACCCGCGCCTGCGCGGCCGCTGAGACGCGGAGCCTCCGCGGCCATCCGCCGCCGCCGCCGCCACGATGACGCCCGCGCCCCGATCCCGGGACGCGGGCGTGTTCGTGACGTCGCGTCGGGTCAGTGCGCCGGCGCCGCCTCGTACATCCAGAGCAGCTCGTCGGCGCGCGGCGCCCAGTCGATGGCCGCGCTCACGCCGGCGAGGTTCTCGAGCTGGAAGAGGAAGACCATGATGCGCTCCTCCGCCACGATCTCGTAGATCTCCTCGTAGAGCTCCGCGCGGCGGTCGGGGTCGAGCTCGATCGTCGCCTCGTCGATGAGCGCGTCGAACGCCTCGTCGCACCAGTTCGTCTTGCCCGCGTAGACGCCCTCGCACGAGATCGACGGGTACGCGAGCGCCGCGTCGAAGAGCGAGTTGCCGAGACCGATCAGCGCCATGTGCTCGACGGCGTCGGCGTCCCAGACGCGCGAGAGGTAGGCGCTCCACTCGAGCACCTGCATCTCGACCTCGATCCCGACCGCCTCGAGCATGATCGCCGTCAGCTCCACGATCTCGGTGTCCTTCGGGTAGCGGCCGGCGGGCCCGTCGATCCGGATGGAGAGCTCGCCCGGCCCGTAGCCGGCCTCGGCCAGCAGTTCCACGGCGCGCTCGGGATCGTAGAGCGAGGTGCCGTAGAGCGCCATCGGCGCGGCGGTGATGCCCGGGCTCACGCGCCCGCGGACGGGGGTCCCGAGGCCGTCCATGAGCGCCTCGATCAGCAGCTCGTTGTCGATGGCGTAGTCGATCGCCTCGCGGACGCGCGCGTCGCCCGTGGCGACCGCGTCGTCCGTGTTCATCAGGAAGAGCATGATGCGCGGCGTCGGCCACGGGGCGACGCGCGCGCCGGCGGCGGCCTCGACGCGCCCGGCGTCCTGCGGCGGGATGTTCGTGGCGATGTGCACGCCGCCCGTCAGCAGTTCGGCGACGCGCGTCGAGTCCTCGGGGATGGTGCGGTGCACCAGGCGGTCCCAGTGCGGTCGGCCGCGCCAGTGGTCGTCGAACGCCTCGAGCACGAGTCGGTCGTCACGACGCCACTCCACGAAGCGGAACGGACCGGTCCCGATCGGGTCGGTGTTGAACGCCTCCCAACCGATCGCTTCGATGTGGTGCTTCGGCAGGATGCTCGAACCGATGCGGCTCAGGCGGCCGAGCAGCACCGGCTCCGCAGCGTGCGTGTGGACGATGATCTCGTGCGGCCCGACGATCTCGACCTCGCGGATCTGCCGGTAGTTGCCGTACTCGCGCAGGCTCGAGTCGTTCGCGACGCGCTCGAGCGTGAACTTGACGTCTTCGGCCGTGAACGGCTCGCCGTCGTGCCACGTGACGCCCTCGCGGAGTTGGAAGCGCATGGCGGTCTCGCTCTCGCGCTCCCACGACGTCGCGAGCGCCGGCTCGAACTCGCCCTCGGGCGTGCGGAAGAGCAGGTAGTCGAACAGGTTGACGTGGATCGCCTCCACGGCCGTGGTGTTGTGGTCGTGCACGTCGAAACCGGGGATGTCGATCCCCTGCGCGATGACGATCTCGCGCGGCTCCTGCGCGGTCGCGATCGAGAGCGATCCGGCGATCACCCACAGCAGGACGACGAGCCAGCGTGTGCGGGTCTTCATGCGGTACCTCCAGCGGCAGCAGGACGCGAACGGCGTCCGTGATGGGAGCCAGCCCTGCGCAGCACGACGCTGAACGCGATCACCGACCACCCGGCTCACCCAACGTAACTCGGCCGAACACGAGGCGACAAACGTAACGCGCAGCAGGCGCCCATCGGGAGAATCCGTCACCGACACGCTCTCGGCCGACGCATCCCTGCTCCTGGCGAGATCACGCGCGCCCGACCGACCCCGCCGGGCGCCCCTCGGTATGCTCGGCCGCATGGACGCACCCGAGAGCACGGCCCGCTCGACGCTCGATCTCGTGCACGACCTCCGCGCCCTGCTCCGCCCCGATCAGGTCGACGTCTCGGCGAGCGCGCTGACGCTGCACGCTCGCGGCGAGTCGTGCGACGTGACGCGCCTCCCCGACGTCGTCGTCTACCCCGAGTCCAGCGACGACGTCCAGCGGGTGATGGCGCACGCGTACGAGACCGGCACCCCGGTCACGCCCGTCGCGATCAACTCCAGCCTCGAGGGCCACACGGTGCCGCTGCACGGCGGCGTCTCGCTCGACATGACCCGCATGGACCGCATCGTGGAGCTCGCGCCGCACGACTTCTTGGCGGTGGTGCAGCCGGGCGTCACGTACCCGAAGCTGAACGAGGCCCTGCGGGCGACCGGGCTCTTCTTCACGGTCGATCCGGGCGCCGAGGCCTCGCTCGGCGGCATGGCGTCGACCAACGCCTCGGGGACGATGGCGGTGCGCTACGGCGTCATGGGCGACCTGGTGCTCGGCCTCGAGGTGGTGACCCCCACCGGCCGGGTGATCCGCACCGGAGGCCGCTCGCGCAAGTCGTCCAGCGGCTACGCGCTCACGCGGCTCTTCTGCGGCGCCGAGGGCACCCTCGGCGTGATCACCGAGCTCACCGTCCGCCTCTCGGCCCGGCCGGCCGCGGTGATGGGCGCGCGGCTGGCCTTCGACACCGTCTCGACCTGCGTGGCGTTCGTGACCGAGCTCATCCAATCCGGCGCGAGCGTGGCGCGCTGCGAGCTCGTCGACCGCCAGGCCGTGGCGGCCATCCGGAATCACCTCGACCTCCCACTGGCCGACGCCCACACCGTCTTCCTCGAGTTCCACGGCGACGAGGCCACCGTGGCCTCGGCGGCGGCGCTCGCCATCGACCTCGCGCGCGAGCACGGCTCCACCGCCGCCGAGACCGCGCCGGACGGCGACGCGCTGCGGGCGCTCTGGCGCGGCCGCCACCAGGCGTTCTACGCCATGGTGGCGGCGCATCCGGGCATGGCGAACCTGATCACCGACCTGGCGGTGCCGGTCTCGCGCCTCGCCGAGGTGATCGACGCCTCGCTCGAGACCGTCGCGAGCGTCGGCCTGCCCGGCTACGTGCTCGGCCACGTCGGCGACGGTAACTTCCACCTCACCATCTTCTTCCCGGAGGACGACGCCGAGGCGCGCGCCCGGGTGTCGGCCGCGCACGCCGAGCTCGTCCGCCTGACCCTCGCCGCCGGCGGCACCTGCACGGGCGAGCACGGCATCGGGCTGCGCAAGCTCCCCTACGTGCGCGCCGAGCATGGCGACGCCGTCGACCTCATGTGGGCGATCAAGGATGCGTTCGACCCGGCCGGGATCATGAACCCGGGCAAGAAGCTGCCGCCCCGCGACGGCTCGGCGGCCTGAGCCTTGCCGGGGCACCGGCCCAGGCGACGGTGGCCGCGCTGGCTCCTCGCGCTCGCCGCCGTCGGCGCGCTGCTGGTCGTCGTCGCGTGGTCCCTCCAGCGGCAGGCCACCGACCTGGCCGCGGAGGTCCTGACGCGCGCCGTCGCCGAGGCGCCCGGGCCGCCGGAAGGGCCGAGTTGGCCGCTCGCCGCACCGTTCGCCGCGGTCGCCGACGCGGCGCCGTTCCCCTTCGCCCCCGATCGGCCGACGCTCGTCGTGCTGCTGCACGGCACGTCGCCGAGCCCGGAGGTCGACGAGCGCGTCGGCAGCCACGCCTACGCGCGTCACTACTGGGGCCACGCCTTCGTGCAGGCGCTGCTGGGCGGCTCGGCAGTCGGTGACGCCGACGGCCGCGAGCTTCCGCGCGACGATTGGGGGACCGGCGCGCCCGCAGGCGACGCCGCCCGCGACGCCTTGGTGCGCCCCGTCGGGAGCGACGTCGACTCGCCACGGCTGGCCGCGCTCCTCCTCACCCGCGACGCCTCGCTCGGCTTGGGTGAGCAGACGACGGCGGCCGCACGACAGCTCGCAGCGGGGCTCGAGGCGTTCGAGGCGCTCGCGGGAACCGAGGCGCAGGTGGTGCTCGTCGGCCACAGCATGGGAGGCCTCGTGGCGCGACACCTGCTGACGAACCCGCCGATCGACGACGGACCCTTCGGGCTCGACGCCACCACCCGCGCCGCCATCGATCGCATCCGCGCCCGAACGCGGTTCGTGGTCACCCTCGGCACCCCGCACGAGGGTTCCTTGGCGGCCGACCGCGCCGCGCTCCTCGCGACGGTGGAACGGATCGTCGTCGACGACCTGGTGCGGCCGAACGGCTTCGCGCGGCGCTGGCTCCTGCCCCTGGTCGAGCGGACCACGGCGTTCCTCCGGCTCGAGGACCCGGCGACGCAGCACCTGCGCACCGACGTCTGGGCGCAGCTCAACGACCCCGGCACCGGCCTGCTGGCGGCGCACCGCGCCCGCCGCGGCGACGGCAGCCCGGTGCCCGTCTACGCTCTGGCCTCGAGGTCGCCCGGCGGCCGGTTCTTCGTCGATCCGCTGGTGAGCGACCGGATCGAGCTCGAGCTCGCCACGTGGCACGCACAGCGGCTCGGCCTCGACGCCGAGACGTACGTCGAGGCCACGCTCCAGATGCTGCTCACCGACCCGACCCTGCACGCGCTCGGTCTTCCGAACCGGGGCTGGGGCCGTGCCGACGCCCACCCCGCACCCGCGGAGGTGCTCGACCTCGTGACCCGCGTACCCACCGCGCCCGATCGGGTCGAGTTCGGCCCCGATGGGGCGCGATTCGCGATCGAGCTCAGCAGCCGCGTCGACTTCCTGCGCGGGCCGTACGTGGGCGAGGTGCCGACGCGGCACCCCGTGGAGCGCTTCTGGTGCCTGATCGTGCGCTGCGCCGAGGAGCCGTTCGTGATCGACGTCGGCTCCGTGACCGACGTCGAGCTGGACGACGTCGACGGGGCCACCGTCGAGCGGCTGCGCGACCTCGTGCTCGGCCGCGATCCACCGGGCGAGGCCGGTCCGCTCGGCGTCGTCGGGGGCCGCGTCGGCGACGGCGACATCGACGCCGATGGACTCGTAGCGGTCGACTCGGCGCTGGGCCTGCTGCTCGGCGGCAGCGAGTGGCCCTACCTGGCGGCCGGACGCACGTGGCAGGTGGGCGAGGAGACCCTCACGGGCAGCTGGTACCGGCCCGACCTCGACGAGCCGGCGACCCCACGGCCATGGACCTATCTGCACCACGTCGACCTGCAGTACGACCCAGCGGTCGCCCGTTGGATCCACGACACGC
>SKWV01000498.1 GCA_007128755.1 Trueperaceae bacterium | reverse complement strand
TCGCCGTGCGCCCCGTCACGAGCGCCTCCTCCCCGGCCGCCTCCCGGTCGCGGAGGGCCGTGACCTCGGCCGTGAGCCCCGTCACCCGCGCCTGCGCGGCCGTGACCCGCAGCTGCAACGCCTCGCGCGCGAGCGCCCGATGCCGCTCGGCGTCCCGGGCCTCGTCGCGGAGCTGCTCGACCTGATCGCGGAGCGTGGTGAGGACGTCGTCGAGGCGGGCCAGATGACCGCGCGCCGTCTGGAGTCGCGCCGTCGTCTGCTCGCGCCGGCCGCTCAGGCGCGACACGCCGGCGGCCTCGGCCACGTACTGCAGCAGGTCCTCGGGGTCGGCCATCAACACGCCGGAGACCTCCCCCTGCCCGATGATGGCGACCCCGGAGGTCCCGAGACCGGATCCCGCGAGCGCCTCGTCGACGTCGATGAACCGGGCGATCTTGCCGTTGAGACGGAGGCGGCTGGCGCCGTCGCGGTCCAAGTCGCGGCGGATGCTCAGGGAGCGCCGTCCGTCGCTGAGCTCGACCTCGACCTCGGCGTACCCGAGGCCGCGCTTCCCGGCCGCGCCGTGGAAGATCAGGTCCGTCTTGTCGTCGGCCCGGAACTCGCGCGCCCGGCCGCCGCCCGTCGCCCACTTGATGGCGTCGAGCACGTTCGACTTGCCCGAGCCGTTGGGGCCCACCACGGCGGTCACGCGCTCGGAGAACTCGATCGTGACGCGGTTGCCGAAGCTCTTGAAGCCTTGGATCGTGACGCTGCTCAGCCGCACCTGCTACCCCCCGGCCCGGACCTGCGCGTCAGCGGCGCGCGAGCGCGCGCAGCAGCTCGGCGCTGACCCGCACGGCGTTGAGGTAGTTGAGCACGTCGAACTTCTCGTTCGGCGAGTGCGCGCGGTCGCTCTCCAGGCCGAAGCCGATCAGCACGGGATCGGCACCCAGCACCCGCTGGAAGTCCGCGACCACGGGGATCGACCCGCCGGTACGGGCGAACACCGGCTCGCTCCCCCACACGGTGCGCAGCGCGTCGCCCGCCGCCCGCACGCTCTCGCTGTCGAGCGGGGTCATCGCGGGGTGCCCGAGGCCTTCGACCTGCAGGGCGACCTCGATCCCCTCGGGCGCGACCTCCAGCAGGTGGCGCTCGATCTTCGCGAAGATGTCGCGCGGGTCCTGGTCGGGCACGAGGCGGGCGCTCAGCTTGGCCATCCCCTCGGCGGCGATCACCGTCTTGGAGCCGTCGCCCTGGAACCCTCCCGACAGACCGTTGACGTCCAGCGTCGGCCGCGCCCAGATCCGCTCGAGCAGCGTGTAGCCACGCTCCCCGGGCGTGGCGCTGACGCCGGCGTCCTCTCGGAACGCCTCTTCGGAGAAGGGCGCCTTGGCGATCTGCGCGCGCTCCGCCTCGTCGAGATCGCGCACGTCGTCGTAGAAGCCGGGCACCAGGACGCGCCCGTCGGCGTCGTGCAGGCCGGCGAGCATGGCGGCGATGGCGTTGAGCACGTTGGGCACGCCGCCGCCGTAGGCGCCGGAGTGCAGGTCGCGACCGGCGCCGCGAGCGAACAGCGTCGCGTACGTGAGCCCCTTGAGCCCGTACGTGATGGTCGGCGTCTCCGGCGCGGCCATGGCGCCGTCGGAGATCACGACGACGTCGGCGGCGAGGAGCTCGCGCTCGGCCTCCAGGAACGCCCCCAGGTTCGGGCTGCCGATCTCCTCCTCGCCCTCGACGACGAACTTCACGTTGAGCGGGAGCGCGCCGTCGACGGCCATGAGCGCCTCGACACCCTTGATGTGGGCGTAGACCTGGCCCTTGTCGTCGGAGGCGCCGCGCGCGATGATCGTGCCGTCCACCACGTGCGGCTCGAACGGGTCCGACGACCAGGCGTCGACCGGCTCGGCCGGCTGCACGTCGTAGTGCCCGTAGACGAGGACCGTGGGGGCGCCCGGGACGTGCGGACCGACCGCCGTCACGACCGGGTGCCTGGCGGTCGGGTGGATGCGCGCCTCGAGCCCGGCACGCTCGAGCGCCGCGGCGGTGAACTCGGCGGCGCGGCGCGTGTCGGCGGCGCGCGCGGGGTCCGTCGAGACGGAGGGGATGCGGAGGAACTCGAAGAGCTCGTCCAGGAGCCGATCCTGCGCCTGGGTGACGTACTGGTCGACGGTCATGGACCGCACGCTACCACCGGTCGAGTGGCTACGGAGGACCGTCGGGGCCCGTCACTCCTGCGAGCGGCGCTTGAGCAGCGCCGCGAGCACCTCGGCGTCGGCCGCGGCGCGCGCGTCGTCGTCGTCGCCTTCGTCCTGCGGCGCCGGCAGCGCGTGGCGCATGCTCGCCATCTCGCTCTGGATGCGGTCCTGGAGCGTGCCGATGCGGCGCTCCATGCGGTGCTGGAGCTCGTCGAGATCGCGCCTGAGCTTGATGATCTCCTCGACACCGGCCAGGTTGACGCCCAGCTCCTGCGTGAGTCGCCTGATGTCGCGGAGCTGCTCGATGTTGCGCTGCGAGTAGAGCCGCGTCTTGCCAGCCGAGCGCGACGGCTCGATCAGGCCCTTGCGCTCGTAGAGCCGAAGCGTCTGCGGGTGCATGTCGACGAGCTCGGCCGCGACGCTGATCACGTAGAGCGGCTTGTCCTTGTCGACCATCGGATCCTGGCTCTCGTGGTCGCCGTGGTCGGCGTCACCCTTGGCCGCGCCGGTCCGCGGCGCGTCGTGGTCGCGCTTGCGGTCGCTCATTCGCTTCGCCTCCGGGCGACGGACCTGACGAGGTCCGCCGCGGCTCGACCGAGGCCGCGCCAGGTGTCGGTGCGGAGCGTGACGATGAGGTCGCCACCGACGCCGCCGCCGGCGACGCGCACCTCCTGGCCGTCGCTCGCGCCGGCAGCGACCGCGACCCGCACCCCGAGCACGTTCGCCACGAGTCCCCGCGCGGCCTCGAAGGGCGTCACGAAGACCTCGGTCAGCAGGTCGCGGCCGCGGAGCGTGACGCCGGCCGGCAGGTCGAGCGCGATCACGACGTGAGCGTCGCCGGGCGGCTGCCCGGGCCCGCCCATGCCGGCGAGGCGCAGTCGCGTGCCCTCGCGCACGCGGGCGGGCACGCTCACGTCGACGTCCATGCCGCGCCGCAACACGCCGCCACCGCCACAGACGGGGCACGCTCCTCCGGCATCGGCGCCGGCGCCGCCACAGGTGGCGCAGCGGATCGGCCCGGGCAGCCGCACGCGCAGCGAGCCGCCGCTCCGCGCCGTCTCGACGCCGATGCGCACCGGCACCTCACGGTCCTCGCCGGGCAGGAGCCCCGCCTGCCGGAACATGGTGGCGACCCCCTTGAACAGGGCGTCGAACATCAGGTTGCCGGTCGTCGGCATGCCACCGCGGCGGCTCCAGTCCATCGGCACGTCGGCTTCGCTGAACACGACGCGCCAGTCGACGTGGCTGAAGTCCGGCGTGGCTCCGGCACCCGGCCGGCCGACCTGGCCGTAGGCGTCGTAGCGCTGCCTCGACTCCGGGTCGCGCAGGGTCGCGTAGGCCTCGGAGACGACCTTGAAGCGCTCCTCGGCGACGGCGTCACCCGGGTTGCGGTCGGGGTGGTAGCGCATCGCCAGCTGACGGTAGGCACGCTTGACGTCCTCGGCGCTGGCGTCGCGCTCGATGCCCAGCACCTGGTAGGGGTCGTTCAGGACGTGCGACACCCGCGCAGCATAGCAGATGTGAGTGTGATGCACTCAAGTCGAGGTGACGACCGGTGAGCGGGCTACCGGTGCTATGCTCACGGCGAGATGATCACCGTACGCCGGGTACTCCTGCTCCTCGTCGCGCTGCTGATCGTCGCCGGTTCCTTGGCGGCGTGCCGGAACGAGACGCAGAACCGCATCAGGCGGAGCATCCAGGACTTCACCAACGTCAGGATGTACATCACCGTCTACAGCTACGACGGCAAGACGATGTTCGAGGGCGTGGTCGACGGCAAGGTCACACGCGCCGGGATCCGCAGCGACGACGGCTCCGAGCAGCAGGCGGGGAGCTACGTCTACTGGTACGACGACCGCGGCCGCTACCACCAGACCAGCCTTCCCTACCTCGTCTCGACGTACGACCGCGGTCCCGCCACACCCTGAGGGCCTCCGACTCGGGCCGGACGATGCGTCTCGGCCGGCCCCCGATCCTGAACGGACGATGATGCATCCGCCATCCGCGCGCGGGTGCGCTCGCGTAGGCTGGTGCGTAGAGGGCCGCTGCCGTGCGGTCGAAAGGGGTTCGTCATGCGTGTCTTCGCGCTCCGTCCTGCGGGACTGTTGGTCTTCGCCATGCTGCTGACCGCTTGCACCATCACGTTCGAGCCGTGGGTGGAGGTCCGGCCGACGGTGCGGCCACCGTCGCCGCGGATCGAGGTGTTCGAGCCGCATCGCGGCGCGGGCGCGGCGTACCGCGTCGGCGAGCCGATCAGCTTCATCGTTCGCACCAATACCGACGGGTACGTCACCCTCTCGGCACTGGACGCGGACGGTGAGGTCTACGTCTTCGCCCGCAACATCAGGGTCCGGGCGAACCGCACCCAGGAGATCTCGGGCATCACGCCACGCCAGCAGTTCGTCGTCGATCCGCCGACCGGCCGGCACTACGTGCGCGCCTCCTTCACGCCCGACAGGACCGACGAGCGCGTCGTCTACATCGGCGTGCGAGGTCGAGACGCGTGGCTGCGGCGGATCACCCTCGAGCTGCGGTTGTTCGACGTGTTCGATCAGCGCGAGACCACCTTCACCGTCGTTCGTCGTTGACGTCCGCCGACCGCCAGGCACGGACGCGCCGGGCGACGTGGGCCCGGCGCGTCCGTGTCCGTCGGGCGTGCGGTACACTAGGAGACGACGCGCGTCGGTCCTGGCGGAGTTCGAGAGACTGGCCGGGGCCGGGGCCGCGGTTCCGAGAGGCAGGACAGCGTGGCAGGCCATAACAAATGGTCGCAGATCAAGCGCAAGAAGGCCGCGAACGACAACCAACGCGGCAAGGTCATCAGCAAGCACATCCGAGCCATCCAGAGCGCGGTGCGCGAGGGTGGTGGAGGTGACCCGTCGGCGAATCTGGCCCTCAAGAACGCGCTCGCTGCGGCGAAGACCGACAACGTACCGGTCGACAACATCGATCGCGCCGTCGAACGCGGCCTCGGCGGGGCCGACGGCAGCGCGACGTTCGAGACCGTGCTCTACGAGGGCTACGGGCCGCACGGCGTCGCCGTGCTGGTCGAGGCCCTCACCGACAACCGCAACCGCACGGCGGGCGAGGTGCGGCACGTGTTCACCAAGCTCGGTGGCAACCTCTCCGGCAGCGTCGCCTGGCAGTTCGAGAGTCGAGGTGTGATCGTCGTCGCGAGCACCGCCGACGAGCTGACCGAAGCCGCGATCGAGGCGGGAGCGCTCGACATCGAGACCGACGACGGCACCACGACGATCTACACGGCGCCCACCGACCTGTACGCCGTCGCCGAGACGCTGCAGGCCGCGGGCTTCGAGAACGAGGTCGCACAGTTGACCAAGGTGCCCCAGACGCTCACCCCACTCACCGCGCACGAGGCCGACCGTCTGCTCCGGTTCGTCGAGGCGCTCGACGACCTCGACGACGTCCAGAACGTTCACACCACCGCCGATCTCGAGCACGCCGGCACTCTGGTGGGCTGAGGAGAAGTGCCAATGTTCCCGACCGTCCCCTGGAACGACGTGCCACACATATCGGGATCGCAGATGCAACAGCTGATCATGCTCGCCACGGGCAAGTACGGGCTCGACAGCCGGCTGCTCGTGGAGCACACGGCGCGGAACGTCGTGAACGTGATCGACGCCTACGCTCCCGAGGGGACGGTGCTCGTGGTCGCCGGCCGCGGCAACAACGGCTCCGGCGGCCTCGCGGCCGCTCGGCTCCTGGCCGCCCACGGACGCCGCGTCTGGGTCGTCCCGACGCACGAGGCCGAGAACTACTCGGGCACCCCCAAGGAACAGCTCGAGCACCTGCGTCACTACGACACCGTCAAGGTGAAGACGAGCCTCCCGAAGATGAAGTTCGCCGCGGTCATCGACGCGGCGATCGGCACCAACCTCGAGGGACCGCCTCGCGGCCGCACCCTCGACGTCATCACGGTCCTCAACCAGCTGGTCGGGCACGGTTCGTGCGTCATCGCGCTCGACGTCCCGACCGGGCTCTCGGCCGACGACGGCAGCATCCCGGGCGACGTCGTGCACGCCACGATGACGGTCGCGGTCGGCCTGCCCAAGGACGGCGCGGCACCCGGTGGGCACGTCGGGCGCCTGTTCGTCGGCGACCTGGGTCTGCCCGACGGCCTCTACGAGAGCATGGGGCTGCGCGCCCCGAAGTTCAAGGGCTTCGTCAGCGAGATCACGTGCTTGGACTAGGATTGCGGCTGGCGGCGCGCGCGGG
>SKWV01000002.1 GCA_007128755.1 Trueperaceae bacterium | reverse complement strand
GGCGGTTTGGCCGGCGACGCCGCGCCCGGCGGGCTCGCGACGCCCGGCGGGCTCGCGGCTCCCTCGTTGGCGGCGCCCGGCGGGGCCGCGAACCTCGGACAGGTCCGCGTCGACGTCGTGACCGAGCCTCCCGGCGCGAGCGTGACCATCGACGGCTTCCCGATCCCTGGCCGCACCCCGCTCACGGGGATCCCGGTCACCGGCCGCGACGGGCGCATGGTGCGCGCCGAGCTCGAGGGGTACGAGCCGAACGAGGTCATCGCCAACCTCAGCGTCGACGCCCGCATCGACCTCGTCCTCACGCCCATCGGTGCGGCTGCGCCGGCCCAGCCGGCGACGGCGGCGTCGCCGGCGGCGGCCACCGGTGAGGGCAGCATCGTGATCAACGTGACCGACACCACCTGGCTCGAGATCTACCGCTCCACCGCCCGCAACGTCGGCGATCGGCTGGTGTACACCACCGCGCAGAGCGGCGCCGCCTTCGCCTACGAGCCACCGATCTACGTCTACGTCGGCAACGCCTCGGGGGTCCGCATCACGCGCGATGGGCAGGACTTGGGGCCGATGGGATCGCCCGGCGCGGTGTTGGGCCGAGCCTTCTCGGACTGATGCCGAGGCGGCGTCCGGGCGCGCGGCCGACCCGGCCCCCGAACGGCGCGCCGCCATGATCGGCAGCCTCGCGCTGACGTCGCTGCGACGACGGCCGCTGCGTACCTTCCTGACCGCGCTCGGGATCGCCGTGGCCGTCGGCTCGACGGTGATCTTCCTCTCGCTGGGCGAGGGGATGCGACGGGCGTTCGCCCAGGAGCTCCGCGGCTTGGGGCCGGACCTGCAGGTCTCGTTCGGCCCGTTCGACGGCACGGTCTTCACGGCCGTGCCCGAACTCCCGATCCGCTACGTCGGCACGCTCGAGGCCGAGGCGGAGCGCTTCGGCATCACCTCCGTCACGCCGATCCTGCTCTACGTCCGCGGCTCGCTCGCCACCTCGACGGCCTTCGTCTTCTATGGCGTGCCGGCCGACATGGACCCCCGCAGCCTCTACGCCGACTTCGAGTTGATCGCGGGGCGGAGCCTCGATCCCACCGTTCCCGACGCGCTCGAGGCGGTGATCGGCGAGCAGGCGGCGCGGCGCGCGGGCATGACCGTCGGCGACGCCTTGCGCCTCAACCCCCGCGCCTCGTTCGAGATCGTCGGCGTCGCCAGCGCCACCGGCGGCCTGCTCGACAACGCCATCCTCGTCCCCCTGCCGGCCCTGCAGGACGCCATCGGCACGACCGATCGCGTCTCCTTCCTGGCGCTCGACCTCCGTGTCCCCGAGCAGGCGTCGCGCACCGCCGCGCAGATCGCCGCCGCCTACCCGGAGCTCGGCGTCCAGACCCGGGGCGACATCTCGTCGATCTTCGAGCGCGGCATGCAGATCACGGACGTGGTGCGGCTCGGCATCAGCGGCATCGCGCTCATCGTCGGCGCCATCGCCGTCGCCAACACCATGCTGATGAGCGTCTTCGAGCGCACCCGCGAGTTCGGCGTGGTGCGGGCCGTGGGCGCGAGGCCGCGGTTCCTCTTCGGCCTGGTGCTCATCGAAGCCCTCCTGCTCTCGCTCGTGGGCGCCGCCGCCGGCATCGTGCTGGGGCAGGTCGGCGCGCACGTGGTCAACGTGCTCGCCTTCGAGGTCGTGGGCGTGGAGGTCGCCGCCGTCACGCCGCGTCTCGTCGCCTTCGCCGTCGCCGTCGCGGCGGCGATGGGCCTGCTCGCTGGGCTCCTCCCGGCGGCGCGTGCGGCGCGCATCCCCATCGCGGTCGCGGTCGCACGCGAGTGAGCCGCGACCGGGATCCGACCCGCCCCACACCGAGGCCCGCGCTCACCGTCCTGGCGGTGCTCCTCGCCGCCGTCCTCGCGAGCACCGCCGACGCGCGCTTCGAGTGGCGCGACGTGGTGCAGCGCTTCGAGATCACCGCGGACGGCGGCGTCGTCGTGATCGACGAGCGCACCCTGTGGACGACCGAGGACTTCGGCGACGCCTTCGTGTGCGTCCGCCTGGCATCTGGGCAGCGGCTCACGCTCTTGGACGCCACCGGCGCGCTCTCGCCCGGGCCGGCCGCCGTCGGACTCACGCAGCCGTGTGCGGGCGGCACCGAGGTCGTGGTGCGCCAGGACGCGCGCGTCCGCGAGCGCCGCGTGCGCTTCGCCTACCGCCTCGACGGTGTGGTCGAGGCCCACGACGACGTCGTCGAGTTCTACTGGAACGTCCTCGAGCGCGACCGCCCGGTGGTGCGCGGCTACCGGCTGGAGGCGATCGCGCCGGGACCGATGGCGGCCCCGTACGACGCCTACGTCATGCGCTACGCCAATCCCGAGGAGCCGCTGGTCACGCTCTCGGCAGACCGCACGCTCCTGCGGGTCGCGTTCGACCGCGTGCCGAGCGGCGACGGCGTCGAGATCCGCTGGCTCATGGACCCGGAACCGTTCGACATGACCGGCAGCGGCCGAAGCGCGCTGCAGCGCCTCCTCGAGGACCAGACGCGGGTCGCGGGGCTGGAGTCGCGCGATCGGCTCGTCCTCACGGTGCGGGGCCACTGGGCCTGGGCGCTCCTGCCGGGCGCCGCCGTGCTGTGGCTCATCATCGGCGTCGCCGGCGCCTGGGTCCGCGTCGGCCGCGAACCGCGCGTCGACACCATGCGCTACCCCTTCGAACCGCCGAGCGACCTGCCGCCCGCCGTCGTGTGGACCCTCCTCAGTCAGCAGGCGAACGCCTCCTCGGCGGGACCGGCGTGGTTCGCCACCATCATGGACCTCGCCCGCCGCGGCTTCATCCGCTTCGAGGGCGAGGGCAAGCGCTTCGTCGTGCACTTCGAGCCGGAGCGCGATCCGGAGGAGCTCGAGGGCTTCGAGCGCGCGGTGCTCGAGTACCTCTACCGGTCTGCCACAACGGGAGCGAGCGGCCGCCGCGACCCTACCTCGGTGACGCTGAGCGAGCTCACGGCGTACGGCCGGTCGAACGCCCAACGCTTCCTCGCGACGTTCGGCAGGTCGATCCTCGCGTGGGGCGAAGGCTTCTTCGGGGGGCCCTACACGACGGACGAGAGCCGACGGAAGCGCGACCGCTGGACGATCCGTGGGCTGCTCGTGACCGCCGGCGCTGCGCTCGTGGCGTTCCTCACCGTGGGCGCGGCCAGGGAGCTGGCGATCGGGGCCGCCATCGCGAGCGTCGTGATGGTGCTCGTCGCCGCGGTGGCGCTGCCGGCGTGGCGCCGGGAGATCGCCGAGGAACGCGCCCAGTGGCTCGCCTTCCGCCGGACGCTGACGGACTTCACGCGCATGCGCGACGCGCCGCCCGACTTCTTCGGGATGTGGGATCGCTACTACGTCTACGCGGCGGCGCTCGGCGTGGCCGAGCGCTACCTGCGCACCCTGGCGCGGGCCGCGCCACGGGCCGGCGTGGACGAGCGCAGCCTCGCGCGTCAGGGCGCCTGGCTGGGCGCCGCCCGTGCGTCGGACTTGGCCCAGGTGTCGCGATCGGTCTCACAGCTCTCGAGCGCGCTCTCGAGTGCGGGCGCCTCGGCGTCGTCGGGAGGATCGTCGTCGGGCGGCGGTGGCGGCGGTGGCGGCGGATCGTCGGGCGGACGCTGAGCGCGCGGCGCACGCTCCCTCGGCCTCGACCCGCGGTATGTTGCGCCTCGTGCTACGGGCGAAGGGACTCGGCAAGGTCTACCGCACGCCGTCGGGCGAGGTCACCGCGTTGACGGGTTTCGATCACACCTTCGAGCCCGGCTGCGTCACCGCGGTCGTCGGTCCGTCCGGTTCGGGCAAGTCGACGCTGCTCAACCTGCTGGCGGGCTTCGACACCCCCACCTCGGGCGAGGTCTGGATCGGGAACGATGCCGTCCACGCGCTGCCCGAGCGCGAACGCTCCCGCCTGCGGCTCCGCCGGTTCGGGTTCGTCTTCCAGAGCTTCAACCTCGTCGCGGTCCTGAGCGCCGAGCAGAACGTGGCCCTGCCCATGGGGTTGGCCGGGATCCCGAGCGCACTGCGGCGGCGACGCGCCACCGCCCTGCTCGAGCGCTTCGGCCTGCAGCATCGTGCCGACCACCTCCCCCACCGGCTCTCCGGCGGCGAACGGCAGCGGGTCGCCCTCGCCCGCGCGCTCGCCAACGACCCCGACGTGGTGTTCGCCGACGAGCCCACGGGCTCCCTCGACTCCGCCGCCGGCTCCAAGGTGATGGACGCCTTGGCGGCGGTGGCGGCCGAGGGACGCATCGTGGTCCTCGTCACGCACGACCCGACGCTCGCCGGACGGGCTCAGGAGCGCCTGCGCTTGCACGACGGCAGGCTGGTCGAGGTCGGTGCGCCCGCGGTGCTCGACACGCGCACGTCCATCGCGCCGCACGACGTGGGGGCGGCGTGACCCCGCGCGCGCTCGTGCTCGCCGCGGCCGTGCTCGGCGCGACCGGCGTCGCGCTCGGCGCCTTCGGGGCGCACGCGCTCGGCGGCCTCGTGCGGCCGGACAGGATCGTGACCTTCGAGACCGCGGTGCGCTACCAGCTCGTGCACGCGGTCGCGCTGCTCGCCCTGGCGGCGCTGGCGCCGCATCGGCCGCGCTTCGCTCGTGCGGGCGCACCGTTCACGGCGGGCGTGGTGGTGTTCTCCGGCAGCCTCTACCTGCTCGTCGCGACCAACGTGGGGCTGCTCGGGATGATCACCCCGGTCGGCGGCGCGCTGCTCGTCATCGGCTGGCTCCTGCTCGTGTGGGAGGCCTGGCACGACCGCGGGCCGCCGGGCTGAGGCCGCGGGCGTCGTTCAGGCCGCCTCGGCGGCGTCCTCGATCTTGCGCGTCTCGATCATCCGGCGGTACCAGTCGTACGAGGCCTTGGGCCGCCGCTCCTGCGTCTCGAAGTCCACGCGCACGAGGCCGAACCGCTTGGCGTACCCCTCGTGCCACTCGAAGTTGTCGAGCAGCGTCCAGACGAAGTAGCCCCGGACGTCGACGCCGGCGTCGCGCGCTCGCGCCACCGCCCGGAGGTACCGCGCCAGGTAGTCGATGCGCGCCTGGTCGTGCACCTCCCCGCGATCGTCGACCCGGTCGCGGAACGCGGCGCCGTTCTCGGTGACGTAGATCGGCACGCCGCCCAGCTTCTCGCGCAGCGCCACGAGTTGGTCGAAGAGGGCGTCGGGAACGACCTCCCACCCCATCGCGGTGGTTTCGGCGTCGTCGGAGGGCGGCACCAGCGCCAGGCCGTAGAGGCTCGCGGGATCGGCCGCCACGCGGTGGTGCGAGTAGTGGTTGAGGCCGAACCAGTCGAGCGGCTGGGCGATGGTCTCGAGATCGCCGTCGCGGATCACGTCGTCGAACATGCCGGCGGTGAGCTCCGGGTACCGGCCGTAGAGCAGTGGGTCCACGTGATGAGCGTTCCAGAAGGCGTCCAGGACCGCAGCCGCTCGCCGGTCCTCCTCGTCCTCGCGCTCCGGCACGATGGGTTGCAGGTTCACGATCGTGCCGAGCGACAAGCCGGAGCGTTCGCTCCGCAGCCGTTGCAGGCCGAGCCCGGTCGCGAGGTTGAGGTGATGGCTGGCGGCGACGAAGGACGTCAGGTCGCTCGTGCCCGGCGCCTGGATGCCGAGCAGGTACCCGGCGACGGCCGCGGCGTTCGGCTCGTTGAACATCGCCACGCGCCGCACCCGGTCACCGAGCACCGACAGCACGGAGGCGGCGTAGTCGGCGTAGTGCAGGGCGGTGTCGCGCGCCTCCCAGCCCCCCGCGTCCTGGAGCGCCTGCGGGAGGTCCCAATGGTAGAGGCAGAGCCAGGGCTCGATGCCGCGATCGAGCAGCTCGTCGACGAGCTCGTCGTAGAAGTCACGCCCCGCGCGGTTGACGCGGCCACGACCCTCCGGCAGCCAGCGTGGCCACGACACGGAGAAGCGGTAGGCCCCGACGCCCAAGCCGGCGAGCAGCTCGACGTCCTCGCGGTAGCGGTGGTAGTGGTCGCAGGCGACGTCGCCGGTGTCGCCGCGCGCGACGCGCCCGGGCGTGTGGCTGAAGGTGTCCCAGATGCTCGGTCCCTTGCCGTCCTCGGCCCAGGCTCCCTCGATCTGGTAGGCCGCGGAGGACACCCCCCACACGAAGTCAGCTGGAAAATCGGTCATGGTCCCCCTCGGTGTGGCGGCCGACATCGTACACCGCCCCGAGCCGACCTCCCGCGCAACGACCACGGGCGCTTCGCCGTGCGCGACGCCCGCACCGCGGTACGATGGCGCGCGTGCCGAACCCGTCGCGCGCACGTGTGACCGGCGTCCTGGCCATCGCGATCGTGGCGGTGAGCCTCGCGGCGATCTTCATCCGCTTCGCGGACGCGCCGGGCGTGGTGGTGGCGTTGTGGCGCATGGCCATCGCCGCCCTCGTGCTCGGCCCGTTCACGGTGCGCGCGCTGCGCCGATCGCCGCTGCGCGCCGAGACGCTGTGGCCGACGCTGCTCGCCGGTGGCCTCCTGGGACTGCACTTCGCCACCTGGATCACGTCGCTCTCCTACACCACCGTCGCCGCCTCGGTGACGCTCGTCGCCACCATCCCCCTGTGGGTCGCCCTCTTCTCCTGGCTCTTCCTCGGCCGAGCGCCGACCCTGACGGTCCTCTTCGGCGTGCTCGTCGCGGTCGCGGGCGGCGCCGTCATCGCCTTCGGCGACCTCGCCGGCGCCACGGCGACGACCGCGACGCCACGGCCGCTGCTCGGGAACGCCCTGGCCCTCGTGGGAGCCATGGCCGCGGCCGGCTACCTGCTCCTCGGCCGCACGGCGCAGGCGCGCGGGCTGAACCTGCAGGCGTACGTGGGCGTCGCGTACGCGGTGGCCGCGATCGTGCTCGTGCCGTGGCCGCTGGTGTTCGGCGTCCCGTACCTCGGGTACGCCCTCGAGACCTTCCTGTGGATCGCCCTGCTGGCGTTGGTGCCTCAGTTGATCGGGCATACGGGCATCAACTACGCGATGAAGCACCTCGATCCGACGCGCGTGGCCACCGCCACGCTGCTCGAACCCGTCGGTGCCGGGATCCTGGCCGTGGCCCTCTTCGGCGAGCTCCCGGGACCGCTGACGCTCGTGGGCGCGGCGATCGTCCTGCTCGGCGTGCTCATGACGACGCGGGGCCGGGGTATCGTCGCCGCGGTGCCGGTCGTCGCCGGCGACGTCGCCGGCGATGAAGACCCGCGGTGACGTCCTGGACGTCGCTGCCTCGGTCGTCGGTCGTCAGGGACGGCGTCCGCGCGTCGTGCGAGCACGTGCATTCGGGGCTGCGTTCTGCTACACTACTCGGCGTGATGGCGCTGTGCCGAGTATCACCCGAGAGCGGCCCAGCCCACCGGAATCCCATCCAATGTTGTCAGGCGTGGCCGGCATGATCCTTGCCCCATGCCCGAATCCGTACGTCGATCGAAGGGAGCACACGCGTTGAAAGAATCCCCCAAGACGTTCAAGAACGGTGATCAGGTCGTCCTTCCGCCCTACGGGGTCGGCATCGTGTCGGGCACCACGACCAAGACCGTCGCCGGCAGTGATCACAAGTACTACGAGGTCGAGTTCCCGAACGGCACGTCGCGAGCGTTCGTCCCCGTCCACGCTCCGCAGGAGGCCGGTCTCCGCCCGGCGCTCACCGAGGACGAGGTGCAGGCGGTCCTGGAGCGCCTGCAGCACGGCCGCATCACGCTGCCCAAGCAGTGGGCGGCGCGGCACCGCAAGGTGACCGACATCCTGACGAGCGGCGATCCCTACCAGATCGCGACGCTGGCGTCCGAGCTCCGCCGCTGGGACCTCGAGCGCGGCCTGCCCGACCTCGACCGTCAGGCGTACCGCCGCGCCCTCCGCTTGCTGGCCGGCGAGATCAGCGCGGTCATGCACATCACGCCGCAAGAAGCGCGCGCGATGATCGACGCCGGCGAAGAAGACGAGCTCAACTGATCGGCACGAACCGACCGACGCACCGACTCGAGCGTCTCGCTCCGAGCTAGACCGACGGCCTGAACCGAGAGGCCGCCCCTCTACTCGCTCAGCGCCTGCGCGGCCGATCCTCCGGGACCGGCCGCGTCGCCGTGGCGCCCTCGCCAGCGAGCACCCGCAGCGCGATGGCGTAGGCGGCGTAGTCGTCGAGCGACCGCGGTGGCGGCCGCAGGCCCGCGGGCACCAGCCGAGCGAGCCCACGGGGGGGATGGTCGCGCCAGAAGAGGGCGCGTGCCTCCTCGCTCGTGCCGTGCTCGTCGACGAGCTCGTGCGCGATCCCACGGGCGCGCAGGGCGGTCGACAGCGCCGCGCTCCCGGTGCCGTCGCCGACGACCACCCGAGCGCCCGACGGGACGTCGTACGTCGCCAGCGCGGCGGCGTCGACCACCTCGTGACGGAGGAGCCGCCCCTCCGGGGTCACCCAGGCGACGCCGATGCGCAGGCCCGGGTCGATCGCGATCACCACGTCGGTCACGGCGTGAGGCTAGCACGCACGAGAACGGCGCGCCCATATCGGGCGCGCCGTTCGACGTGATCACCCGCCCGACCGGCGTTCCGGTCGGGCGGGTGGGTACTCCGTGCTACCCGGGGGCCCTCAGGCCTCGGGCTGGGTCCCCGTCGCGACAGCGGGGCGCTGGGCCGGCGGCTGCTGCGCCGCCGCTTCCTTGACCTTGGCGAGCATGCGCTCGTCGGCCACGCGCGTGGAGCGGATGACGTCGAGTCCGGTGCCGGCCGGGATGAGGCGGCCGAGGATGACGTTCTCCTTGAGGCCGACCATGTCGTCGATCTTGCCGGCGACGGCCGCCTCGGTCAGCACGTGGGTGGTGTGCTGGAAGCTCGCGGCGGAGAGCCACGACTTGGTGGTGAGGCTGGCCTTGGTGATCCCCAGCAGGACGGGCTTCCAGCTCGCGGGGGTCTTGCCCTCCTCCAGCAGGCGGGCGTTGACCTCCTCGATGTCGAAGCGCTCGACCGTCTGGCCCTCGAGGAACGTGGCGTCGCCCGGCTCGAGCACCTCCACGTACTTGAGCATCTGCCGGACGATGACCTCGATGTGCTTGTCGTGCACGCTGACGCCCTGGCCGCGGTAGACGCGCTGGATCTCGTCGACCAGGTACGCCTGGACGGCGGCCGGCCCGAGGGTCTCGAGCAGGTCGTGCGGGTTGATGGCGCCGCGCGTCATCTGCTGCCCCGCCTCGACCTTCTCGTCGTCCTTGACCAGGAGGCGGGTCATCTTGTCGATCCGGTAGGCCTTCGTGAACTCGCCGTCTTCGGAGGTGACGGTGACGCGGAAGCGGTCCTCCTCCTCGACGATCGAGACGATGCCGTCGAGCTCGGCGACGACCGCCTTGACCTTGGGCTTGCGCGCCTCGACCAGCTCGATCACACGGGGCAGGCCCTGCGTGATGTCGCCGCCGGTGGCGACGCCGCCGGTGTGGAACGTGCGCATGGTCAGCTGCGTGCCCGGCTCGCCGATCGACTCGGCCGCGATCACGCCGACGGCCTCGCCGAGCGAGACCTCGCGCATCGTCGACATGTCGATGCCGTAGCACGAGCGGCAGACGCCGGCGCGCGTCTGGCAGGTGAGCGGGGAGCGCAGCGCGACCCGCCGGAGCTCGGGCGCCTCGTTGGCGACGAGACGCTTGTGGATCGCCTCGACGTCCTCGCGCGAGAGCGTGGCGTTGGCCTCGAACGAGAGGTCGCCGACCTCCAGGTCGAGGGCGACCCGGCGGCCGTAGAGGCTCATCTCGAGCTGCCCGCGCGTGCGCAGGCGGCCGTCGGCGGCGTGGAGGTCGATCTCGATGTAGTCGGCGGAGCCGCAGTCGTCCTCGCGGATGACGAGCTCGTGCGCCACGTCGACGAGCTTCCGGGTGAGGTACCCGGAGTCGGCGGTGCGCAGCGCCGTGTCGGCCCCGCCCTTGCGGGCGCCGTGCGTCGAGATGAAGTACTCGAGCACGTCGAGGCCTTCGCGGAAGTTCGAGCGGATCGGGAGCTCGATGGTGTCGCCCGAGGGCTTGGCCATCAGGCCGCGCATGCCGGCGAGCTGCCGGATCTGCTGCGGGTTGCCTCGAGCACCGGACTGGGCCATCACGAACAGCGGGTTGAAGGGCATGTTCTCTTCGAAGTTGTCGAAGACCGCCTGCTTCACGCGTTCGGTCGTGTCGTTCCAGAGCCGCACCACCTGCTGGTAGCGCTCCTGCTCCGTCACGAAGCCCATGTCGAAGTACTCCTGGATCTTCTCGAGCTTGATCTGCGCCTCGGCCAGCAGGGCCTTCTTGGCGGGCGGGATGACCACGTCGTCGATGCCGATCGTGATGCCCGACGTCGTGGAGAGCTCGAACCCGGCCGACTTGAGGCCGTCGAGGAGCTTCGCCGTCTTCTCGACGCCGAGGAGCTTGAAGCTCTCGATCACCAGGTCGCGCAGCGCGCCCTTCTCGTAGGCGATGTCGTAGCGGAGCATCGAGGCGGGCACGGCCGCGCCGTCGTCGGAGAGGGTCTCCTTGACGAGGCGCGCGAAGTAGCACCGGCCGGGGCTGGTCTCGATGAACGCGCCGTCGATCTTGACGGTGACGACGTCCTGCATGTCGATGTCGCCGCGCTCGGCGGCCATGAGCGCCTCGTCGACGTTGGCGAAGCGGTACTTGAGGCGGCCGATCGAGGTGGCGCGGCCGCGGACCGTGATGGCGGCGTTGAGCGAGACCGCGCCGGCCCGGAAGGCCTCGAACGCGGCGGCTTCGTCCTCGAACACGCTGCCGATGCCGTACCGGCCGGTGTGGACCTGCGTGAGCACGAACAGCCCGAGCACGATGTCGCGATCCGCCTGCACGTTCGGCGCGCCGTGGGCGGGCGAGAGCAGGTTGTGCGACGAGAGCATCTGGAGACGTGCCTCGGCCTGGGCGTAGACGGAGAGCGGCACGTGGATGGCCATCTGGTCGCCGTCGAAGTCGGCATTGAACGCCGCGCACACCAGCGGGTGGAGCTGGATGGCCTGGCCCTCGATGAGCACGGGCTCGAACGCCTGGATACCGAGGCGGTGCAGCGTCGGCGCGCGGTTGAGGAGCACGACGCGGTCCTGGATGACCTCTTCGAGCGCATCCCAGATCTCGTCGCGCGTGTCGCGATAGCGCTCGAGCAGCTTGCGGGCGCTCTTGATGTTCGAGACGATGCCGCGCTCCTCGAGCTTCTTGAAGAGGAACGGCTTGAACAGCTCGAGCGCCATCCGCTTGGGTACGCCGCACTGGTGCAGCGCGAGCTGCGGACCGACGACGATGACCGAGCGGCCGGAGTAATCGACCCGCTTGCCCAGCAGGTTCTGCCGGAAGCGCCCCTGCTTGCCGCCCAAGAGGTCGGTGAGCGAACGGAGCGGCCGGTCGGAGCCCGGATGCACGACGGCGCTGCCACGGCGGCCGTTGTCGATGAGCGCGTCGACGGCCTCCTGCAGCATGCGCTTCTCGTTGCGGATGATCATCTCGGGGGCGCCCTGCTGCATCAGCTTCTTGAGGCGGTTGTTGCGGTTGATGAGGCGCCGGTAGAGGTCGTTCAAGTCCGACGTCGCGAAGCGACCGCCCTCGACCTGGACCATCGGGCGCAGGTCGGGCGGCATGATCGGCACGGACTCGAGGATCATCCACTCGGGATCGTTGCCGCTCTTGATGAAGGAGCGGACGATCTCGAGGCGCTTGCGAGCCTTGGCGCGCTTGTGGCGGCTGGGAGAGTTCATCTCCTCGACGAGCTCGGCCTCGAGCACCTGGAGGTCGATCGAGGCGAGGAGCTCGCGGACCGCCTCGGCGCCCATCTTCGCGACGAAGTCGTAGGACTCGATCACGCGCACCTGAGCGCGCACGAGGTCGATCTCGACGCGACCGGAGATGTCGGAGCGGACGCGGCCGTCGTCGGCGAGTTCGTCGCCGGGCTTGACCCGGTCGCCGTTCACGACGATCGGCTCGTCCTCGTAGGGGTAGACGCGGGCGCGCGAGACGATGATGGAGGCCGGCTCGGCGAGGCGCACGGTCGCGTCCGCCGCGGCGATGATCTCCTGCGCCGCATCGATCGCGCCGACGACCTTCTCGCCGGCGACGACCTCGGCGCCGTCCCCGACCATGACGTGCATGGTGGGGTTGACGTCGTGCACCTCGCGGCGCGCCCACCGCACCTCGAGGGTCATGGTGACCTGCTTGTCCTTGGTCTTGCTGGCGCGCAGCGAGGCGCTGGCGTCGTGCGGCAGGCGCAGCTGCGTTCCCGCGGCCGCCCTCGCCAACACGTCGCCCTTCTCGACGAACTCGCCCGAGCCGGCGACGACCTCCATGCCGTTGGGCACGAGGTAGACGAGGCGCACGTCCTCGTCGTCGACGTCACGCACGAGCAGCACGCCGCCGTCGGAGCCGATCGGGAGCAGCTCGACGACGCCCTCCTCCTCGGCCTTGATCTCGATGTCGGCGTCCAAGTCGGCGATCGGCTGACCGCCGGCGTAGGCGTCCTCCTCGATCCAGGAGCTCTTCGGGACGATCAAGCGGGCGTCGCGCAGCTCGCGGTAGTCGAGCGTGATGCGGCGCGGGAAGCGGTACTGGGCGATGCCGGCGAGCTTGGACTTGAGGCCCTTCGCCAGCTGCTGGCCCTGCTCGACGGCTTCGCCGTCACCGACGACCGCGTCCTCGCCCATGGCGACGCTGTAGGTCTCCTGCTGACCGAAGCGCAGCCGGCGGTACTCGTCGTCGGTGAGCAGGTCGCCGCGCTTGAGCGGCTTGCCGTCCATCTTCGCGTCGTCTGGATCCGTGACGATGTAGCGCGCGAAGTAGAGCACCTGCTCGAGGTGGCTCGTCGAGAGGTTGAGCAGCGCCCCGATCTTGCTGGGGACGTCCTTGACGTACCAGATGTGGGCGCAGGGCGTCGCCAGCTCGACGTGTCCCATGCGGTAGCGGCGCACGGTCGAGCGCGTGACCTCGACGCCGCAGCGCTCGCACACCTTGCCGGAGAAGCGCTGCCCGCGGTACTTGCCGCAGGCGCACTCCCAGTCCTTCTCGGGGCCGAACACGCGCTCGTCGAACAGGCCGTCGCGCTCGGGCTTGAGCGTGCGGTAGTTGATCGTCTCGGGTTTGGTGATCTCGCCGTAGCTCCAAGCGCGGATGCGCTCGGGCGACGCGATCTGGATCTGGACGCGGTCGAACTCACGGTAGTTGGCCAACGAACGATCTGCTCCGCGTACGGTCACCAGCGCCTCCCTGTCTCGTCGAAGATGTCGACGGGCTTGTCGCCTTCGCCCAGGACGCGGACGTCGAGGCCGAGCGAGTGCAGTTCCTTGACGAGGACCTTGAAGGACTCGGGGATCGTGGGCTCGAGCACGTCGTCACCCTTGACGATGGCCTCGTAGGCCGCGTTCCGGCCGTCGATGTCGTCGGACTTGATCGTGAGCATCTCCTGCAGCGTGTACGCCGCGCCGTGGGCTTGCAGCGCCCAACACTCCATCTCGCCGAGGCGCTGGCCGCCGAACTGCGCCTTGCCGCCCAGCGGCTGCTGGGTGATGAGGGAGTAAGGGCCGGTCGAGCGGGCGTGCATCTTGTCTTCGACCATGTGGTAGAGCTTCATCACGTACATGACGCCGACGACGATCGGCGCGTCGATGTTGTCGCCTGTCCGGCCGTCGTAGAGCACCGACTTCCCGGACCTCGCGAGCGCCACGAGGGCGTCCTCCGCCGAGAGCCCGTGGTCGATCACCCCGAGCTTGTCGGCGCGCCTCACCACCTCGCGCTCACGCCGGTCGACGTCGAACCCGGCGCCGGCCCGCGCCGTGATCTCGCTGCGCGCCGCGTCCTCGAGGAGGTCCTTGATCTCGTGCTCGCTGGCACCGTCGAACACCGGCGTCACGTACGACACGCCGTGCTTGTAGGCCGCCATGCCGAGGTGGGTCTCGAGGATCTGGCCGAGGTTCATCCGCGACGGCACGCCGAGGGGGTTGAACACGAGGTCGACCGGCGTCCCGTCGTCGAGGTAGGGCATGTCCTCGGGCGGGAGGATCTTCGCGACGACCCCCTTGTTCCCGTGACGGTTCGCCAGCTTGTCGCCCTCGATGAGGCGACGCTTCTGCGCGAGGTAGACGCGCACCATCTCCTGCACGCCGGGCTTGAGCTCGACGCCGACGTCGCCGCGGCGGAAGCGCAGCGTCCGCAGGACGATGCCGCCGTCGCCGGGCGGGACGCGCAGCGAGGTGTCCTTGACCTCGCGCGCCTTCTCGCCGAAGATCGAGCGCAGCAGCCGCTCCTCGGGCGTGGGATCCTTCTCGCCCTTGAAGGAGGTGTGGCCGACCAGGATGTCGCCCTGCTTGACCTCGGCGCCGATCCGCACGACGCCGTCCTCGTCGAGGTCGCGGAGCGCGGCCTCGGAGAGCCCGGGGATGTCGCGCGTGATCTTCTCGGGCCCGAGCTTGGTGTCGCGCGCCTCCTTCTCGAACTTCTCGATGTGGACGGAGGTGTAGGCGTCGTCGCGCACGAGGCGCTCGGAGAGGACGATGGCGTCCTCGAAGTTGTAGCCGTCGAACGGCATGATGGCGATGAGGATGTTCTTGCCGAGCGCCAGGCGGCCGCGTTCGGACGCCGGACCGTCGGCCAGGACCTGACCGACCTCGATGGTGTCGCCCACGGCCACGATCGGCCGCTGGTCGAGGTTGGAGTTCTGGTTGGAGCGCTGGAAGCGCGTGAGGGCGTAGGTGCGCTCGATGCCCTTCTCGCCTTCGACCACGACCTTGGTCGCGTCGATGAAGGTGACGGTGCCGGCAGCCGCGGCTAGCACGGCCGTGCCCGAGTCGCGCGCCACGCGCTCCTCGACGCCCGTGCCCACGAAGGGCGCGTCGCTCCGGATGAGCGGGACCGCCTGCGACTGCATGTTCGAGCCCATGAGCGCGCGGTTGGCGTCGTCGTGCTCGAGGAAGGGGATGAGCGAGGTGGGCACCGAGATGATCTGCTTCGGCGAGACGTCCATGAAGTCGACGCTCTCGGCGTTCATGAACACCGGGTCGCCCAGCCGCCGCGCGACGATGCGCTCCACCGCGAAGGTGCCGTCTTCGGCGAGCGGCGTGTTCGCCTGCGCGATGATGTAGCGATCCTCCTCGTGCGCCGTCATGTACACGACCTCGTCGGTGACGTGGTTCCCCACGACGCGGCGGTAGGGCGCCTCGATGAAGCCGAGGTCGTTGACGCGCGAGTAGCTCGCCAGCGAGGTGATCAGGCCGATGTTGGCGCCTTCGGGCGTCTCGATCGGGCAGATGCGGCCGTAGTGCGTGCGGTGCACGTCGCGGACGTCGAACCCGGCGCGCTCGCGCGTCAGGCCGCCCGGCCCGAGGGCCGAGATGCGGCGCTTGTGGCGCAGCTCGGAGAGCGGGTTCACCTGGTCCTTGAACTGCGACAGCTGGCTCCGGCCGAAGAACTCGCGCAGCGCCGCCACGATCGGGCGGTTGTTGACGAGCTTCTGCGGCGTCGCGGCGTCGGGGTTGCCGAGCAGCATGCGCTCGCGCACGCCGCGCGCCATGCGGCCGAGGCCGACGCGGATCTGGTCGGCGACGAGCTCGCCCACGGTGCGGATCCGGCGGTTGCCGAGGTGGTCGATGTCGTCCTCGCTGTGGCCTTCGGCACCAGCCTGGAGCTTGACGAGGTACTGCAGGGTCGGGATGAGGCCGTAGTCGACGAACCTGCCGCTCTCGAAGCCGAGCAGCGTCTTCTGCTCGTGGTCGAGGCCGAGCTTGGTGTTGAGCTTGTAGCGGCCGGCGTCCCCGAGGTCGTAGCGCCGCGGGTCGGCGAGCAGGCTGTGCAGGTAGGTGGTGGCCTTGTCGACCTTGGGCGGGTCGCCCGGACGGAGCACCGTGAAGAGCCGCAAGAGCGCCTCGTCGGCGGTGATGCCGCCGGCCTCCTCGGCCTCGAACGTCGCGTCGAGCAGCGAGTCGAAGCCGGCGAACAGGGCGCGGATCGACTCGTCGCCGTGGCCCAGCACCCGCAGCAGCAGCGTGAAGGGGAACTTGCGCTTGTTGACCTTCATCCACAGGACGTCGGAGTTGTCGAACTCGATCTCGATCCAGGGCCCGCGCTTCGGCATCGGGATGACGCTGGCCGTGAGGCGCCGCACGGAACCGGTCTGCACGCCCGTGAAGTACACCCCGGGCGAGCGGTGGATCTGCGACACGATGACGCGGTCGGCGCCGTTGACGACGAACGAGCCGTCCTCCGTCATGAGCGGGAGGTCGCCCAGGAAGACCTGGTCCTCCTTGATCAGACCGGTGTCCTTGTGGACGAGCTGCAGCTTGGCGAACAGGCCGGCGTGGTAGGAGAGGTCCTTCTCGCGACACTCCTCGGGGCCGAACTCCGGCTCCTGCAGGGTGTACTCGAGGAAGTCGAGCACGAGCCCGGTCTGGCGACCGCGCTCCGTCTCGTCGATCGGGAAGATCTCCTTGAACGCCGCCTGCAGGCCGACCTCCTGCCGCATGGCGGCACTCACGTCACGCTGCAGGAAAGCGTCGTACGATGAGATCTGGATGTTGGTGAGGTTTGGCAGTTCGATGACTTCGGTAATGCTGCCGAAACGTTTGATCTCGCGCATCTTCACCCCTTCGGAGTCGGTGCGGGCGTGCTGACGGACGCTCTAGCGTGGGCGTGCGACGAAGATAGGATCATGGACATAGCGTTCGCAAGAAGGGGAGTGCGCGCGGTGTGCGCGCACGGATCCCTCGGTGTTCGTGAGGTCGTTGCCTCGACAGGTGCCTCCACCCGTGCATCCGGTGCGTGGCGTTCGACTACTTGACCTCGACGGCGGCGCCCGCGGCTTCCAGCTTGGCCTTGATCTCGTTGGCCTCGTCCTTGGAGATGTCCTCCTTGACGACGCCGCCGGCCTCGACGAGGTCCTTGGCTTCCTTCAGGCCGAGGCTCGTGATCGCCCTGACTTCCTTGATCACCTGCAGCTTCTTGTCGCCGGCCGAGGTGATCGAGACGGTGAACTCCGTCTGCTCCTCGACGGCGGCTTCGGGTGCGGCGGCGGCGGCGACGCCGGCCGGCATCGCGACGGCGGCTTCCACGCCCCACGTCTCCTTGAGCGCTTCCACCAGGTCGACGAGCTCGAGGACCGTCAGGCCCGAGAGTTGCTGGACCATCGCGTCTTTGTCGAATGCCATGTCATGCCTCCTTCTGTTTGTCTACGTAGTTGTCGAGCACGGTCACAAGGTTCTGCGGGGGAGCGTTGAGCACGCCGACGAGCTGGGTGAGCGGTGCTTGCAGCACACCGATCAGCTCGGAGAGCAGCGCATCGCGCGCCGGGAGCTTGGCGATCCTCGCCAAGGCCTCGGCACCGACGATGGCGCCCTGGAGGTAGCCGCCCTTCGAGGACGGTAACTCCTTCCGGTGGCCCTTGGCGTAGTCGGAGATCGCCTTGGCAGGCGCCACCGGGTCTTCGCCGACGAGGACCAGAGCGGTCGGTCCCGTGAGGGACTCGTCGAACCCCTCGATGCCATGCTCCTTGAGCACGACGTTGATGAGGGTGTTCTTGGCGACGAGCATGCGACCGCCCGCGGCGCGCACGTTGGCGCGCAGCGTGTTCAGCTCCCCCGCGGAGAGTCCCTGATAGTCGACCAAGAAGAACGTCGACGTCCCCGCGAGAAGCTCGCGGAGTTGGACGACCGACGCATCGTTCCTGGGATTAGCCATGGGTGCCTCTTCCGTAGGGTGAGAGTTCGAGGTTCGGATGACTCCGAACACGTGCCGCGAAGCGTAGGTCGAACCCGTGGGCCGTGGCCGTTGGGCGAGACGCGCCTCGGCAGGATCTTTAAGCCTGGCAGGCCCCTGCTGTCTCCGACGCCAGAGGTGTGTAGCCTCCGCTACGCACCGGGATGCTTATGCGATGGCCGCGACGCTCACGTGGTGACGCGCACGCTGGGCCCCATGGTGGAGCTGACGAAGACGGTCCGCAGGTAGGTGCCCTTGGCGGCGTCCGGCTTGGCGGCCTCGACCGCGGCGCGCAGGGCCGCGAGGTTCTCGATGAGCGCGGAGCTCTCGAAGCTGGCCTTGCCGATCGGGGCGTGCACGACGCCCGTCTTGTCGGAACGGAACTCGATCTGACCGGCCTTGAGGGCGCGCACGATGCTGCCGACGTCGGGGCCGACCGTACCGGCCTTGGGGTTGGGGAGGAGTCCGCGAGGTCCGAGCACACGGCCGAGCTTCGAGCCGACGGCCGCCATCATGTCGGGCGTGGCGACGACGGCGTCGAACTCGAACCAGCCGCCCTGCACCTTCTCGATCATGTCCTGGCCCCCGACGAAGTCGGCGCCGGCCGCCTCGGCCGCGGCGATCCCGTCGCCCTGCGTGATCGCCAGGACGCGCACCGTCCGCCCCGTGCCGTGCGGCAACGCGACGGTGCCGCGGACGTTCTGATCGGACTTCCTCGGGTCGATACCGAGCCGGAAGTGGGCCTCGATCGTCTCGTCGAACTTGGCGGTGGCCAACGTCTTCACGAGGTCGGCCGCGTCCTCGGCGCTGTAGAACTTGGTGCGGTCGATCCGCTCCGCCAAGGAGCGGTAGCGCTTGCCATGCTTAGCCACGGGGCACCCCCTCGACCATGATCCCCATCGAGCGGGCGGTACCCGCGATGATCTTGGCGGCCGCGACCTCGTCGGTCGCGTTGAGGTCGCTCATCTTGACGCGGCCGAGCTCGAGGCACTGGTCCCAGGAGAGCTTGCCGACCTTGTCCTTGTGCGGGACGCCCGAGCCCTTGTCGACGCCGGCGGCCTTCTTGATGAGGTACGACGCCGGCGACGTCTTGGTGAAGAACGTGAACGAGCGATCGGCGAAGATGGTGATCTCCACCGGGACGACCGCGCCGGCCTGTGAGGCCGTCATGGCGTTGTACTCCTTCACGAACTGCATGATGTTGGCGCCGTACTGTCCCAAGGCGGGACCAACGGGCGGTGCGGGTGTGGCTGCGCCGGCGGGCAGCTGCAACTTCACGATACCGGCGACTTTCTTCGCCATGATGCCTCCTAAGCTCCCTCGTCCGCTGGCGGTCGCGGCGAGGTCCAGTCGCTTCCCTGTCCGTACGCGCCCGGTGTGGACGCTGGGTGGGTGGTGCCGAAGGTCGTCCGGATCATGCCCGCACGACGGGTCGTCCGGATCATGCTCGGACGACGGGTCGTGCGGATCATGCCCGCACGACCTGGGAGAAGTCGAGCTCGACGGGCGTCTCGCGGCCGAAGATCGAGACCAGGACCTTGAGCTTGCCCCGCTCCGGGTTCACGTCCGAGACGACGCCGGTGAAGTCCGCGAACGGGCCCGAGGTGACCTGGACCATGTCGCCGACGGTGAACGAGATCTTGATCTTGGGCGCCTCGCGCGATCCGGTGATCCCGAGGGTCCCCATCATGCGGGTCTCCTCTTCCTTCGAGAGCGGTACCGCGTGCGTGCTGGTGCCCACGAAGCCGGTGACGCCGGGCGTGTAGCGCACGACCTCCCAGGCCTCGTTCGGCTCCTCGACGGAGTCGCCGAGATCCATCTGGACGAAGATGTACCCGGGGAAGAGCTTGCGCTTGACGACCTCTTCCTTGTTGCCCGAGCCACGCTCGACGATCTCCTCGGTGGGGACGACCACCTGATAGATGTTGTCGGTCGCGCCCAACGAGCGAGCCCGGTGCAGGATGTTCTCACGCACCTTCTCCTCGTGGCCCACATAGGTGTGGATGGCGTACCACTCGATGCTCATGTCACGTCCCTCTCGACATGTGCCACGTTCGATGCGTGACTGCCGTGCCAGGCGAAGGCACCGATCAGGTCAGCAACCCGATGAGGTTGCCTAGGGTGGTGTCGGCGAACAGCAGGAAGAGCGCCGTGATGATCACGAAGATCAGCGTCGCCTGCGTGGACTGGAGGACCTCTTCGCGAGTGGGCCAGGTCACGCGGGACAGCTCGGCGCGCGAATTGCGCAGGTACCGCAGCAAGCCTTTCACGCTTAGACCTTCACCTCACGATGTGGCGTATGCTTCCTATCCCACGGGCAGTACTTCCGGAGCTCGAGCTTCCCCGTGCTGTTCCGGCGGTTCTTGTGCGTGGTGTAGTTCCGCCGCTTGCACTCGGTGCACTCGAGCAGCAGCTTGATCCGAACGTCACTGGCCATGGTGGCCTCCCAATCTTTTGACTCTATCAGATAACGCGGTGGCGCGGTGCCGACGGCGCGACACGCTCACGAGCAGCGGGCGCACGAACGCGCCCGAGGGCGCGAGACCCGTCGGGCGCGCTGCCCTACGCGCGTGAGGAACTACTTCGTCACGGCGGTGACGACGCCGGCCCCCACCGTACGACCACCCTCACGAATCGCGAACCGCAACCCCTCCTCCATCGCGATCGGCTTGATCAAATCCACCGCCAACTCCACATTAT
>SKWV01000375.1 GCA_007128755.1 Trueperaceae bacterium | reverse complement strand
CGCCGCCATGAGCACGCCCACGATCAGGAGCGTCCAGCCGACGAGCGAACGTGCACGCCGGGTCGCCATCGGAACCTCCTCCGCCGCCGGGCGTCCACGACGCCTGCCTCTGCTCCGCGCCGGCCGATGGCGGCGATCCGCGTCCATTGTCCGGAGTGAGCCCGGGGGCGTGTGTCCCGGCGCGTGCGCCCCGCCGATGAGGTAGAGCGCACGAGACCGACGAGGTAGAGCGCACGAGGCTTCTACCTTCGGTGTCGGCCGGCTCGGTGTCCGGCCCCGGCACCTACTCCATCAGGCCGAGCTGACGCATCATCGTCGCGATGTCGTAGTAGAGCCTGGCGACCTGAATCTGCCCGTCGCGGATCTCGTAGATGCCCGTCATCGGGACGGTGGCGAGGGCCGCACCGATCGCCTCGCGCCCGCGGAACGGCTCGCCCGCGCCCATGACGTGGAACTCGGCGTCCTCGGCGAAGTACGCGGGATCGTGCTCTTCCATGTAGGCGAGCATGACCTCGAGGCTCCCCACCGAGGTGCCCTCCCGCGCGCCCGGCAGTGTCTCCTGTGTCTGCGCGAGCGCGAGCGACAGCGCCAGGGTGACCGCTACGACCAACAGGACCGACGGCAGAAGGGGTGGTTCCGTGGTTCTCATGACGACCTCCTCACCGGAGGGTAGGGGTGCGGGCGATCCCGAATCGTTCCTCGAGCGCTGCGGGACGCCGTCGGTGGTTCGAGCCTCGAGCCGCCGGCGTCGAGCTTCACGCCGTGGACCTCGGCGCGGCGGATCGACCCGCGTTCAGCACTCGCCGAGACTCGTGCCCGCCCGCCGCTCGAGCGCCACGGCGCCCTGGCGCCTCGCGGTCAGGCGCGCCGTCACCAGGCAGGCACGAGCGGCTCGCTCGATCCGCTCGCGATCGGGGTGACCTCGGGCGTGCCGCCGTAGGAGCTCCCCCTTGGTCCGCCATGCCTCGGCTTGGAACCACAGCTCACCGCTCCGCTCGGCCGCCGCCAGCGACGCGTCGCTGGCCGCCAGGCCACGCGCGACGTCGCCGACCTCGCCGCACGCCTGCGCGAGATACACCAAGAAGGCCGTGCGGTTCAGGCTGGTGCCGGTGGCGTGGTAGCGCTCGACCACCTCGTGCATGGGCGTGACCGCCGTGCTCGCGCCGGCCAGGAGCGACGCCCGGTACGTGAAGAACGACGCGGCCAGGACGAAGTTCTCGAGCCCGAAGCCCGACGCCGCGGCATGCAGTTCGGCGGCGAGCACCCGGTTGGCTTCGCCGTCGCCCCGCATCGCCGCCAACCAGCACGCGCGACCGAGGGCGTAGCACGTCGTCATGGGGTGCCCGATCCGTTCGGCTAGCGCACGAGCCTCCCCTTCCTGCCGCTCGGACTCGTGTGGGAGGTCGAGCAACCACGAGCACTCCGCCAGGTAGGCCAGCGCCACCACCGCCGGCGCCATGCCGAAGCGCTGCGCGAGGTGCGCCTGCAGCGCCGCATCGGGCGTGGCGGCGGCCTCCTGCAGCTCGTGCCGCGCCTCGGCGAATCGCCCCTGGTAGAAGGGGCTGACGTGCAGGCTGGTGAGCGCCAGCAGGGCCGCGTCACCGGTCGATCGGGCCAGGCGGCGCATGCGCTCGGAGAGGAGGTTGACCGCCGCGTGCTCCGAACGACCGAGCCGGAACACCGCGAGCATCCACAGCACCGGGATCAGCTGCGCACCGTCGTCGATGCCTTCGCACAGTTCTTGAGCACGCGCGTACGCCACCGCCAACTCCGGCGGCGCCCAGCCCTTCGAGGCCGTCAGCGGGGGACCGAGCGCCAACTGCAACTCCAGCTCCTGCGCGTCACGCGCCGCCGATGCCGGGAGCGTGTGGAGCAGCCGCAACGCGGAGCGCAGGTGGTCGACGGCTTCACTGGCGGCCGACAGGCGCAGCGCGTGGCGCGCGGCGTCGGCGTAGTGGACCACGGCCTCAGCGGCCGCGCCGGCGGCCTCGAAGTGCCGCGCCACCACGTGCGCGAGCTCCGGGTACCGCTCGGGATCCGGTCGGAAGAGCCGCACCAGCTCGCCGCCCACCTTGCCATGGAGGAGGGCCTGCTCGACGGCGTCGAGCTGGCCGTGCAGGTACGTCTGGTACAACGCGTGGCGGAAGCGGTAGAGCCCGAGGGCATGACCGTCGACGGTGCGCACGCCGTGCGCCGCCACCAGTTGGTGCCGTCGGCCCGCTTCGCGGCTCAGCAGATCCCGTACCTGCTCCGGTGCACGGCGCGTCACGGCCGCCACCACCTCGGCCGTGAACTGCTCCCCCTCCACGCTGGCGACGGCCAGCACGTCGCGGCAGGCCCTCGACAGATGCGCCATGCGCCGGCCGATCACCGCCTCCACCCGCGCCGGCAGCTCCTCCCAGCGCAGCTCCGGCCCTTCCACCCAACGCCCCCACCGGTCGCGCCGGAGCTCGCCACGCAGCTGCATGCCGCGCAACAGCTCGATGGTGAACAACGGGTTGCCGGCGGTGCGTCGATGCAGCAGCGTCCGGAACGTAGGCGACAGCGCGTTGGGTTCGCTGTCGAGCAGCGCGTCGACGAAGGCCCGTCCCGAGGCGTGCGTCAGGTCGATCTCCACGTCACCGTGGGCGCTCCGGACCTCGGCCACGACGTCGAGCAGCCGCCGCGGTCCCGCCTCGTGCCGGAGCGCGGCCTCCTCCGCGCGGTAGGCGCACAGGAGCAGGACGCGACCGTCCGTCATCCCCCGCACCAGGTGGAAGAGCAGGTCGACCGAGCCCGGGTCGATCCACTGCAGGTCGTCGAGCACCAGCAGCAGCGGCCGCCGCACGGCGAGGCTCCGCAAGAGCTGCGTGAGCTGCTCGAACAACGCGGCCTGCGACCTCCGCGCCTTGGGCGCCTGCAGCCCCGCATGCTGCTCCAACAACCGCTCGAGCCGCTGCAGCTGATCCACCTCGACCCCGCTGTGCCGGCGCGCGTGGCCGAGCAGCGCGCGGCCCGACACGAAACGGTCGACCAGATCGGGTCCGTGATCGAGCAGGACCGCCACGGTGTCGGGCAGGCACTCCCACAGCCGGCGCGCGTGGTCGCTGCCGGGCGAGCGCGCCACCGGCGGGGCTTCCGCCTCACCGGACAGCATCCGCATGCCATGCATGAAGGGCTCGAAGGGATCGCCCGTTCCGGAGAAGGCGCTGCATTGCCCCCAGGTGACCAGCAGGTCGGGATGCGCCGCGAGCGACCGGCGGGCGAACGCGGCCAGCAGCGCGGTCTTGCCGCTGCCCGGCTCCCCCGCGACGAAGAAGACGCTCGCTTGCCCGGCGACGGCGCGTTCCAGGGCCCCGTCCAGCGTTGCCAGTTCGCGCTCGCGGGCGACGAACGGGCCGCTCGGTTGGCCCCGCGGCACTCGCGGATCGAGGCCGGGCCAGGCATGCGCGCCTTCGCCGGTCGCGACCGACGTCGCGCGGCCCGCCTTGATCTCCTCGTAGAGGCGCGCCGTCTCCGTCTCCGGTTCGACCCCCAGCTCCTGCGCCAGGAGCTGGCGACAACGCTCGAACTGGTTCAAGGCTGCGGCCCGCTGCCCCTGCAGCCACAGCAGCCGCATCAGCTGACGGTGGGCTCCCTCGTCCCAGGGCTCGAGCTCGAGCACGCGTCGGGTGACCGTCGTGGCCGCACTCGCGTCGCCCAGATGGACATGCGCAGCGGCGAGCGCGCGGGCGGCCTGCAGGGCCTCCCGGTTCAGGCGCTCGCGCGTGACCGCCTGCCAGGACTCGAACGGCGCGCTGTCGATGGCGAACCCCTCGAGGAAGTCACCGCGGTACAGCGCCAGGGCCTGCTCCAATCTCGTCAGGGCCGCCGCGTCGGACGCCAAGACGGGGGCCTCCCCGACGTCGGCGAGCAGGGCGAGGAACGCTTCGACGTCGACCCAGCCTTCGGCAACCCCGCTCGCGACGACCGCCGCCGGTGTGACGTGGAGGAACGGCGCCGCGGCCCGCTGATCGCCGAGCACGTGCCGGAGGTTGGAGAGCGCGTTGCGGAGGTTACTGCGGGCCGAACGTTCGGGATGATCGGGCCACAACAAGTCGGCCAAGCTGCCGCGCGACCAAGGACGATCGACCTGCACGGCGAGGTAGGCGAAGAGCGCCCGGACCTTGTCGGAGCGGAAGCCACGCAGCGGCTCGCCGTCACCTTCGGCGACGAAGGGGCCGAGCAGGCGGAGCGACCACCGCGCCATGCACGTACTCCCATCGCTCGGCACGATCCGAGCGGGCCCGAACCGACCAGCGACGCCGCTCCACCGATCCGGGGCCCGCCCCCGCGGTGGCCTGCGGTGACTGGTTCGCCCTCCATGATACGGCCTCGGCGACCGTCGACCGCACCGTCGTCACGCCGCGTCCACGCTCGCTCCACGCTTCGGGTGCGCGGCTCCTCGACAGTGGAGCGAGGAGCAGGCAGCGTGAGGACGGACGAGGCGCGGCGGTCCAGGGAGTGCTCGACCCAAGCCGGTGAGGCGTGGCACCGCATCCCACACAGCCCGTACGCCCTACCCCTGCTCATCGCGCTGACCAGCCTGGCGGTCAGCGGCGTGGCCGTCGCCTGGATGATCTGGCCGCGGGCCGCCGGGCCCCGACTCGATCCACCTCCACCGAGCGGCGCAGCGCCAACGGAGAGGGGGTGGAGCCTCGACCTGACGGACGAGCCCGTGACCGAGAGCCACTCATCGCCGAGCCGTACGCCGGCGACCCGAAGGAGGTAGGGCATGAACGGGACTCGACTGCACCTGGGATCGGCGCTGGCGCTCCTCGTCGCCGTGGTCGGCACGGCGCTGGTGCTCGCCGTCGATGAGCCGGGCGAGGGCGCCGTGATGGCGGGACCCCACGAGGCGTACCAGATCGTCTGCGCGATCCTCGAAGACGAGAGCTGGACCGACGACGGGATCATGCACATCCGGAACCGCAAGCTGGCGAGCGTGGTGATCTCCGACAGCATCGCCCATGCTGGAGTGGGCACGATCGTGTCGAGCGCCGACATCGATACGGTGAGCGGCCACCTCGTGTACGCCGGCACCCTCGAGATCCGCCCCGAGGCGCTCGACGGCTCCTGGAGCGGCGTCTTCTTCATGCTGATCGACGACGCCGGTCTTCGTGGCCAGGCCGTGCTCCACGGCAACGGCCCCGACCTCGACGGCATGTACGTCGTCTCGGATCTCACGCCGCTGCCGCCCGCCGAACTCGAGGGCTTCGCCTCGGCCTGCGGCGGGAGCCCGGCGATCGCCGGCACGCGCGCGGTGGGTACGTACCACCGGCTGCGGCCGTAGGCCGACATCGCTCGCTCGACCACCTCGCCGTCCGGTCCGCTAGGAGGTGCCATGCCTCACGTTCACGAAGCTCGGTTCCTGCCGCGCGCACGGGAAGCGAACCCGCCGATGGAACCGATCAACGTGCTCGGCTTCGCCCTCCTGTCTCTCGCCGTCGAGTTCCCGTCGGTCGTCTCGGCATGCCGGCGCGCCCCCGACGGGTCGTCGACCACACGGCTCGTCGCCATGGGCGTCGACCCGATCACCGTCTCGCCGGACGAGCCCCGGTACGGGGCGAACATGATCGCGAGCGTCGACGTCGACGCCAGTTCGGACCCGTGGACGGACGACGACATGCTCATCGTGATCGACGGGTTCCGGGTGCCCGTCTCGACGACGTTCGACACCCAGGCGCGACTTCACCTCCTGGACGACGTGACCGGCGAGGTCTTCGAGATCGACTTCGCCACCGGCGAGGCGACTCTGCAGGTCGTGCTCCCGTCGGCCCTCGAGGACCTCGCGCTCGGCACGGAGGGCGCGCTGTACGTCGCGAACGACTCCGATGGCAGCGTCGGCCGAGTGCGTCCGAGCGCGGGCCGGGAGGAGGTCGGCCCGAGCGCCAGGGAGCACACCCCCCAGCGGATGGTGACGATCCGGCGACCGAACGGCACGGAGTCGTTATTCGTGGCCGATCGCGTCACGCTTCGCGCGTTCGACGATCTCGACGCTCAGCACCTGCACGCCGTCGCGCTCCGGGCGGACCCTGCGGTGGCCGACCGAGGCATCGCCCGCGGGGCGGTCGGCCCCCCCGCCCTGCCGCCGACCTGGACGTTCAACGGCGTCGCCGTCGGCGCCTTTGGCGCCATCTACGTCACCGGCGAGATCGGCACGTCATCGACCGCATCGACGCACGCACCGTCATCACGCCGCATCGACGCCCGCTCCGCGCGGGTGACGGGGGCGCCGCGGCTTTGACCCACAGAGTCTGTGCTGAGGCACGAGCGCCTGCTATCGTCCCCCATGCCCCCTACGGCGCTCCTCGAACGAGACGAGCAGCTCCGTCACCTGCACTCGCACCTGACGCACGCCGCATCGGGCCGCGGCGCCATGGTGTTCATCGGG
>SKWV01000046.1 GCA_007128755.1 Trueperaceae bacterium | reverse complement strand
GCCCGACGCGACGCGCGTCAGGTCGCGGAACCCGCCGGCGGCGAGCAGCGCGAGCAGGTCGCGCTCGTCGGCGAGGCCCACCGCGCGCGTGAGCGCCAGGGCCGCCAGGTAGGGGAGATGCGAGACCGTGGCGACGAGCCGGTCGTGCAGGTCGGGATCGACCTCGATCGGCCGCGCGCCCAGGCCGTCGACGAGGTCGCGCACCAGCCGCAGCGCCTCCGGATCGGTCTCGGCCGTGGGTGTCAGCACCCAGACGGCGTTCTCGAGCAGCGACGCGTCGGCGTGGAGCACGCCGCCGCGCTCGCTGCCGGCCATGGGGTGGCCGCCGACGAAGCGCTGGCCGGCGAGCGCGCGCACGAGCGGCGCCTTGACGCTGCCGACGTCGGTGATGATCGCGTCCGGGCGCAGGTGAGGGATGAGCTCGCGCGCGAGCCGTTCGAGCGAGCGCACGGGCGTCGCCAAGACCACGAGGTCGGCCTCGGCGAGCCATGGCCCCGCCTCGAGCCGGGCCGCGTCGATCACGCCCAGGCCGCGCGCCGCGTCGAGGGCCGCCGGATCCGGGTCGAGGCCCACCACCCGCTCGGCCAGGAACCGCCCATGCAGGCCCAGGCCGATCGAGCCGCCGATGAGGCCGACGCCGGCGAGGACCACCGTGCCGACGAGGGGTGCGGGCCGCGCCCGCGGGTCGGGCGCCGTCACATCGACTTGCCGACGGCCTGCACCACCGCGCGGAGCCGCGGCATGAGCGCGCCGAACTCGGCCTCGTCGAGCTGCTGGGCGGCGTCGGACTTCGCCTCTTCGGGCGTGGCGTGGACCTCGATGATGAGCCCGTCGGCCCCGGCCGCCGCCGACGCGAGGGCGAGCGACCCGACCAGCGGCCGGCGACCGGCGGCGTGCGACGGGTCGACCCAGACGGGCAGGTGGGTGAGCTCCTTGAGCACGGCCACGGCGCTGATGTCGAGCGTGAAGCGCGTCGCCGTCTCGAACGTCCTGATGCCGCGCTCGCACAGCACCACGTTGGGGTTGCCCTGCGACAGCACGTACTCCGCCGCCTGCAGGAACTCGCTGATCGAGGTCGACAGCCCGCGCTTGAAGAGCACCGGCATGCCGCTCTTGCCGGCCTCGGCGAGCAGCGCGAAGTTCTGTGTGTTGCGCGCGCCGATCTGGAGCATGTCGGCGCTCCCGGCCACCACCTCGACGAGCTCCGGGGCGGTCACCTCGGTGACGATCGGCATGCCGGTCTCGGCTCGCGCCTCGACCAGCAGCGCCAGCCCCTCCTCGCCCAGCCCCTGGAAGCTGTACGGGCTGGTGCGCGGCTTGAACGCGCCGCCGCGGAGCAGGTGCGCACCGTGTGCCTGCGCGATCCGCGCGGCGGCTCGGAGCTGCTCGCGGCTCTCGACGCCGCACGGGCCCGCCGCCACCACGAAGCGGCCGTCGCCCGTGACGACGCCGCCGATCGAGATGGCGCTGTCGTCGTGCCGGAACTCGCGCGACGCGAGCTTGAAGGGCTTGGTGATGCGCACGACGCTCTCGACGCCGGGGAGTGCCCGCAGGTGCTCCCGCACCTCTTCGGTGGGCGCGGGCCCGATCGCGCCGATGAGCACGCGTGTCTCGCCCTCCGACACGTGCGAGGTGAAGCCGAGCGTGGCGACCTCGCGCAGGACGCGATCCCGCGCCTCGTCGGAGGCGCCCTTCTGCATGACGATGACCATGATGTCTCCTGGAGTGATGGTGCCGGGCGACGGAGCGCGCCGCGAGCCGGGCCCTGGCCGGCGGGCGTCCGGTCAGGCCGGGACGCCGCTGCGCGCACGCGGAGGACGCCTGGTATATCGGCGGCCGAGCGTGCGGCCACCGCCAGACCCGTCCTGAGCGTTCACGCGTCGGCGCATGCCGCGCACTCTACCAGGACGCCGGCGCCGCGCCAGCACGCGCGGGCGCGCGCTCGAGCGCCTGCACGAAGGCCCGGAAGGGCCAGCGGCCATCGGGGTGCGACGCGTACGACATCTCCGGATGCCACTGCACCGCCAGCAGCCAGCCGCCCTCCGTCCCCTCGACCACCTCGACGAGGCCGTCCTCGGCGTGGCCGGTCGCGCGCAGCGTCGGCGCCACCTCGTCCACGGCCTGATGGTGGTAGGTGTTCGTCATGACCGCGAGCGCCCCGGCCGCCCGCTCGGCGAGCGAGCCGCCGACGAGGTCGACGCGGTGGTGGGGTCGGCCGTCGATGCTCGCCTGATCGTGTTGGATGGCGTGCGGCAGGTCGGGGACGTGCTGGTGGAGCGTGCCCCCCTCGGCCACGTTGATCACCTGGATGCCGCGGCAGATGCCCAGCACCGGGAGGCCGATCGCCCGCGCGGCGCGGTAGAGCGCGAGCTCGAACGCGTCCCGCTCCTGGTCGACGATCCCGAGGCGTGGTCGCGGCGCGCGCCCGTACGCCGCCGGGTCGACGTCGGCCCCGCCCGAGAGGAGCAGGCCGTCGGCCCGGCGCACGAACTCGTCGGCGGAGGCGGGATCGAGGTTCGCCACCATCAGCGGCAGCGCGCCCTCGGCGAGGAGGGCCTGGCTGTAGTTGCGGCCGGTCACCGCGTCCTGCCGCCGCAGTCCGTGGTCGCGCGCGTTCGAGGAGGTGCTCACGAGCACCAGGGGGCGTGAGGGAGTGGTCATCGGCCCCATGCTAGCCCACTCGATGTGACGAACGAGAAAGGGCCGTCCGGGGTGCGTGCTACGGTCCTGACGATCCGCGCGATGGCCCGCAGGGCCGTGGCCGACGCGATCGAGCGAGGAGGAGCCGACATGGCAGAGCGTGATCTGCAGAAGGAGTTCGACGGGCTGCGGCAAGAGCTCACGAAGCTTCAAGAGGACCTCGGCCGTGTGGCCGAACAGGGCGGCACGGTGGCCAAGGACGCGGCGACCGTGGCCGTCGAGCGCCTCGAAGAAGAGGCTCAGCGGCTGATCGAGAAGATCCAGGACGCGGCCGAGTCCGCCGCCGACAAGGGCAAGGACGTCATCTCGGACGTCGAGCGTCGGGTCGAGGAGAAGCCCGTCCCCTCCGCGTTGACGGCACTCGGCGTGGGGCTCGTCATCGGCATCATCCTGTCGAGGAGGTAGGCCGCCGTGTTGCGTAGCCTCGTCGACCTGCTGATCGCCTTCACCGACCTGCTCCAGGCGTACGCGCACGAGATCCAGGAATCGGCCAAGAAGACCGCCATGAAGGTCGGCGTCCTCGCGGGCCTCGGCATCGTCGGCCTGTTCGCGCTCGCCGGCGCCATGGTCTTCGCCACGGTCCTCGTCATCTGGGCGCTCTTCCTGGCGCTGGCCTCGGTGTGGCTACCCGCCACGGCGGCGCTGGTGACGGGGCTCATCGTCTGGCTCGTGATTGGAGTGGTGGCATGGCTGGCCGCGCGTCAAGTGCTCCGCTGAACGTCCGCGCGCCGAGTGCCCCGCTGAGCGTCGAGGACGCCAAGGCGCGCCTCCGCCTCGCGGCGGCGCGGGCCGAGCCGGCGATCATGATGGAGAGCGCGATCCGCTCGAGCCCGTGGACGGGTGTCGGCGTGTTCGTGGCGATCGGGCTGATCATCGGCGCCACGCCTGCGCTGCGCCGCTCCGTCGGCGGCCTCGTCACCTCCGGCCTCAAGAGCATCACGAGCCGCTGACGCGGGACCCCCGACCGGGGCCCGTGACCACGACCTCCGCCCGTGACGCTGCCGCGGCGCGGAGCCGCCCCCTCGTGTCTCCATGGGGCGGCGTCCCCGTGTGTGGCCTTCTCGTCCATGGCATCATGAGCACACGGTCCTAGACGTCCCTTCCCGCGTAGCGGGCTGTGACGTATGCTCCTGCTGCTTCGTAGCGTCGGTGGCGCACCGTCCACGAGCTCCTACGAATTTCCCTGGTGCGGGAGCGGCCGTGTGCGGTAACACCGCCATCTTGGAGGTCATATGGTCGCCAGCGGTCTGATTCCGTTCCTGCTTGGCTTGTTCGGGCTCGGTGTCGCCTACTACGTCTATCGGCTCGTGCTCGCGTACCCCGCGGGCGAAGCCAAGCTCACGGCCATCTCGGATCAGATCCACCTGGGCGCCATGGCCTTCATGCGGCGAGAGCTCATCGTGCTCACGGCCTTCTGCCTCGTGGTCCTGGTGCTGCTCTGGGTCGCCCTCGGCTGGATGACGGCGCTCTCGTTCGTGGTGGGCGCGGTGACGTCGGCGATCGCCGGCTTCTTCGGCATGTTCTCGGCCACCAAGGCGAACGTGCGCACGACCACCGCGGCCCACACCAAGGGCGCGCCCGCGGCGCTCACGGTCGCCTTCTTCGGCGGCTCGGTCATGGGCCTGGTGCTGGCGTCGCTCGGCCTGGTCGGGCTCGGGTTCCTCTTCATGCTCTTCGGCGGCAGCGCCGAGGGCGCGCACGCGATCCACGGCTTCGGCGTCGGCGCCGGGGCGGTCGCGCTCTTCTACCGCGTCGGCGGCGGCATCTTCACCAAGAGCGCCGACGTCGGCGCCGACCTCGTCGGCAAGCTCGAGGCGCACATCCCCGAGGACGACCCGCGCAACCCCGGCGTGATCGCCGATCTCGTGGGCGACAACGTCGGCGACGTGGCCGGCATGGGCTCGGACATCTTCGAGTCGTACTGCGGCGCGCAGATCGCCACCATCGCCATCGCCTCGACCATGGGCGCCGCCACGCTGGCGGCGCTGGGTTCGCAGGCGAACCTGATGTTCCTGCCCCTGGCGCTGACCTCCGCCGGCCTGCTGTGCGCCATCGCCGGCATCGTGCTGGTCAAGGCGTTCTCGCACCTCGAGGCGTCGGCAGCGCTGCGCATCGGCACGCTCGGTGCCGCCGTGATCTTCATGGCGGCGTCGTTCGGCGTGATCGCCTACCTCGACGTCGCCGTCGGGATCTGGTGGGCGGCGGTCGCCGGCGCGCTCGGCGGCGTCATCATCGGTCTGTCCACCGAGTTCTACACCGGCGGGGCGCCCGTGCGGCGCATCGCCAAGGCCGGCGAGACCGGCACCGCCACGGTGATGATCGCCGGCTTGGCGATCGGCTTCCAGTCCGTGGTCATCCCGCTGATGACCATCGCCGGCATCATCCTCGTCGCCTCGACGCTGGCGGGCCTCTACGGCGTCGGCATCGCCGCGGTCGGCATGCTCGCCACCGTGGGCATCACGATGGCGATCGACGCCTACGGCCCCGTCGCCGACAACGCCGGCGGCATCGCCGAGCTCGGCCGCCTGGGGCCGGAGACGCGCGGGATCACCGACTCGCTCGACGAGCTCGGGAACACCACCGCCGCCATCGGCAAGGGCTTCGCCATCGGCGCGGCCGCGCTCGCGGCGCTCACGATCATCGCCGCCTACATCGAGACGCTGCACGTGACGCTGCCCGACTTCGAGCTGTCGCTCGCCGATCCCGCCGTGCTCATGGGCATGTTCATCGGCGGCTCGATCCCGTTCCTGGTCGCGTCGATCACGATGACGGCCGTGGGTGACGCGGCGTTCACGATGATCAACGAGATCCGCCGGCAGTTCCGCGAGATCCCCGGCCTGCTCGAGGGCACGGGGCAGCCCGACAACGCCCGCTGCGTCGACATCGCCACGACCGCCGCCCTGCGCAAGATGGTCCTGCCGGGCACGATCGCGGTGTTCTCACCGGTCGTCGTCGGCTTCGTCCTCGGGCCCGTGGCGCTCGGCGGGATGCTGGGCGGCGCGCTCGTCGCCGCGGTCCTCCTGGCCCTCACGATGGCCAACGCGGGCGGCGCCTGGGACAACGCCAAGAAGTACGTCGAGAAGGGCCACCACGGCGGCAAGGGCTCCGCTGTGCACGAGGCCACCGTGGTCGGCGACACCGTCGGCGACCCCTTCAAGGACACGTCGGGCCCGTCGATGAACATCCTCATCAACGTCATGGCGATCGTCAGCCTGACGATCGCGCCCTTGCTCGGCTGAGCGAGAGGCCGAATGGGCACGCACGAACGGACGGACGCCGCGCGACTCGCGCGGCGTCCGTCCTCGTTCAGTCCAGCGCCTGCAGCATGACGAACGTCAGGTAGCGGCTCTCGGGGAAGCCGAGGCGCTCGGGGTGGTCGGGCGCGGCGCCGTAGCGTCCCAGCACGCGGCACGCGCGGCCGGCGTCGGCGGCGGCGTCCTCCAGCATCGTCACGAAGTCGTCGTCCGAGACGTGGAACGAGCACGAGCTCGTGCCGAGCACGCCGCCCGGCGCGAGCAGGTGGAGGGCGCGCAGGTTGAGCTCCTTGTAGCCGGCGTAGGCGCGGTCCAGGTCGCGCCGGCGCTTCGCCAGGGCGGGCGGGTCGAGGCTGATGACGTCGTAGCGTCCGCCGCCGCCGCGCTTGAGCGCGCCGTGGAGCTCGCGCAGGCGGGCGAACGCGTCCGCCGTGGTGAGCACGGGCGCCGGCAGCGCGTTGCGCGCGAAGGCGGCGCCCG
>SKWV01000240.1 GCA_007128755.1 Trueperaceae bacterium | reverse complement strand
GCGACACCTGGCTGCAGATGCTCGCGAACGCGCTGGGGCTCCCGCTCGGCCGGCCCGTGAACGACGACGGCACGCCCCGCGAGGTCGGTGCCGCGGAGGGGGCGGCGTGGCTGGCCTGGCGAGCGCTCGGGTACGCACCGGAGCGCGCCCCGCACGCCGACGTGTGGTTCGAGCCCGACGCCGACGTGGGGCCCGCGGTCGAGGAGGCGTACGCGCGCTACCTGGGCGTAGGCGTGTAGGAGCGCTCCGGCTCAGGCGCCCAAGAGCTCGCGCACCCGTGCGAGCGGCAGCCGGTGCGACACCAACGGCTGGGAGCCGTCGGGCCGCCCTTGCTGCCAGAACGCGACCAGCTCGTCGCCGGTCTCGAGGAGGCTCAGGTAGCGGCTGCAGCCGGTGCCGTGCGGCGACACGAAGAGCGGCGCCACGCGCGAGAGACGGCGCAGCGCCGTCGGCTCGTCGTCGAGGCTCCACATCGCCCCGCCGAGCTCCTCGCAGGAGGAGCCCCGCGGCCGGGCGGCCGCGCGCGGGTCACTCTGGAGCGGTCGCATGCACTCCGCCCCGTCGTAGAGGTAGACCGAGCGCGGCGGCGCAGCGGCGAAGCGGCCGACGCGCGGCACGCTCCAGCGATGGGTGACGCGCGTGACGGCGACGTCCCAGACCGCGCCGCGCGGTGCGAAGGGCCAGGCATGCGGCTCGAACGCGCCGTCGTCGTGCGGTCGTGACCACCACAGCGTGTTCGACGAGGCCCACGTGGCGGGGTGGCTGCACACGTAGGCGTGCGTGCGGTCCCCCTCGCGCACGAGGACCGGGTCCTTGAGGTGCAGCGTCTCGGGGTCGTCGCTCGCGAGAGAGGCGCGTTGCGAGCCCACGTCGATCAGGTCCGGTCGAGCGCCCGTGAGCCGGTCGATCGACCACACGCCGGTGCCCGGTTTCTGCAGCGCGGCCACCTCGCGCGGGTACGGCACGTCCTTCTCGAGCGACACGGCGAGCTCCCACGACCCATCGTGGCGCCGCAGGAGCGACGCCCCCTCGATCGAGGTGACGCGCCCCAGCGACGAGAGGTCGGCCTTCGACCACGACGCCGCCCGTTCGAATGAGCGACCGCCGTCCGCCGAGCGCCACAGGGTCAGCTCGAGCCCGCGCGCGCCGGCCGCCAGGCCGGTGCGCGAGTCGCCGCCGTCGCGGTAGCGGCCGACGAGCCAGACGGTCCCGGACCCATCGTCGACCGCGTTCCCGCCGCCGAACCAGAAGCCGTCGGCCGCGGCGTGCGGCGGGACGACCACGCCGGCGCGCTCCTGGTCGACCAGTTCCCGGAGCAGGGCCGCCAGGGCGGCTTCGGCGGGGTCGGTGTGGACGTCGGCGATGGGTGCTGCGCGAGCCGTCATGGTGAGGAGCGTATCCGAACCGGCCGTCCGCCGCCTCACGAGGGCCCGTGGTATGCGTAGGCGTCACCGACCCAACACGGCTCGCCGGTGGCGGCGCGACCGTTCGCGCGCCGGGCGCTCGGGTCCGAGGCACTTGGAGCATCCCCATGTCGATGACCACGCAACACACCACCATGCTCGAGAAGTTCGACGTGACCGACGTCGATCTCGAGTTGATCCGTGAGGCCGGCACGCACCTCCTCCCCCAGATGGAGGCGTTCGTGCTCGACTGGTACGACTGGCTCCGCCAGCACGAGGAGTTCCAGACCTTCTTCGGCAACGCGGCCGAGTTGCTGGCGCACGTGCAGCGGCATCAGGTCCGGCACTGGAGCACCTTCTTCCAGGGCGAGATCGACGACGCCTACGTCGCCGCGCGGCGCCACGTGGGCGCGGTCCACGGTCGGATCGACCTGCCCAACGTGATCTACCTGGCGGGCATGTTCATGTCCGACAGGATGCTGCGCGAGCGGCTGGCCGGCGTGCGACCCCGCCCCGAGCGGCTCGCCGAGATGAGCGCCGCGATCGAGAAGATGATCTTCCTCGACACGTACCTCGTGCTCGATCAGATCCACATCACGCAACGCGAGGCGGCGGAGCGGGCGGCGGAGGAGAACGCGCTGCTCGAGGCGCGCAGCGAAGCCCTGCTCGAGCAGGCGACGCCCGTGACCCCGATCTGGGAGGGCATCTTGCTGCTCCCGCTCATCGGCGTGCTCGACTCCAGTCGGACGCAGGAGATCATGACGAAGACGCTGTCGATGATCGCGCAATCGCGCACCAAGGTGTTCATGCTCGACATCAGCGGCGTGCGGACGGTGGACACCGCCGTCGCCAACCAGCTGGTCAAGATCACGCAGGCGACCAAGCTGATGGGCTGCGAGGCGATCGTGTCGGGCATCTCGCCGGAGATCGCCTTCACGATGGTCGAGCTCGGCGTGGGGATCGGCCAGATCAGGACGACGGCCACCCTGCGCGACGCCTTCGAGATCGCGCTCTCGCTCGTCGGCGACGCCGAGCACCTGCGGCAGGGCGCCGCGCCCGGTCGTTGAGCGCCGCGTGAGCGAGCTTGCGAGCAACGACGTGGGCGGTGAAGGCGGCCCCACGACCACCCGGATCGGATCGGCCCTCGTCGTCACGCTGCCGCGCGAGCTCGACGAGGCGGCGTTCACCGCGCTACGCACCACCGTGCTGGAGGGCGCCAGGCGGCCCGGCACGAAGGCGCTGATCGTCGAGATGTCGGGTCTCGACCTGATCGACGCCACCGAGTTCGCCGACCTCTCGGCGGTGGCCCGGAGCGCGGCGTGGCTCGGCGTGCGTCCCATGCTGGTCGGCCTGTCGGCGGGCCTGGTCGCGTACCTCGTCGACGCCGGCGTCGACACCAGCGCGTTCGAGCCCTTCGGCAGCCTCGAGGACGCCCTCGCGGCCATCACCAGGGAGCGCAGCGACGGCGCGCGGGGCGCGGTCGGCGGGGGCGGCTGAGTGTGGACGTGGAACGGTTCGAGATCGCGCGCGTCCTCGACCTGCAACTCGCGGTGTTGCGCTCCCAGCGCTCGATCCTGCTGCAGGGAGCGACGGAGCTCGAGCGCTCGGTGATCGCCACCATCGTGAGCGAGCTCGGCTCCAACATCCTCAAGTACGCCCGCTCGGGCACCGTCGAGATCCGGCGGGTCCGACGCGGGACCCTCGCGGAGGTCGAGATCACCGCGCACGACGCCGGTCCCGGCATCGCCGACGTCGAGCTGGCGCTGCAGGACCACTACAGCAGCGGACGGACGCTGGGCCTCGGGTTGCCGGGCGTGCGCCGGATGGCCGACGCCTTCGAGATCGGGCCGACCGAAGGCGGCGGCACGACCGTGCGCGCCTGCAAGCGGCTGCTGGGTCCGAACGTCCTCGACCGGCCGGCGACGGCGCGGGCGACGGGTCACCGTGTGGCTGGCGACGCTTGGCGTGCGGCCGCGTGCGTCCGCCCGCGGGCCGGGCAGGTCGTGGGGGGTGACGCCGCCGTCATCGTCGACCGCGGCGACCACGTCCTCCTCGCGATCATCGACGTCACCGGCCACGGTCCGTCGGCGCACGCGCTCGCGAGCGACCTGGTCGAGCGGCTGCGCGAGCGTTTCGAGGCGACGCCGGATCCCGACGACGTCATCGCGCTCCTGCAGGCGCTGCATCAGGCGTGCTCGGGCACGGTCGGCGCCGCAGCGGGCCTCGCCGTGCTCGACGTCCACAGCGGCCGCGCGCGCTACCTGGCCGTCGGCAACGTGCGGGCGGCGGTGCTGGGAGGCGAGCGCTTCACCGGGGTATCGCGTGATGGCCTGCTCGGGCGGCACTGGCCGACGCCGTTCGTTCAGCACACCGCGTTGCGCTCGGGCGATCTCGTGCTGCTCTGGACGGACGGCCTGCCCGAGTCGCTGGCGACGCTGGCTGCCCGGCACGACGGTCGCGAGCTCTTGGACCATCCTGAGGAAGCCGTGATCGCCGACGGCCTCGTCGACGGGTTCGGCAAGCGGCACGACGACGCCGCGTGCCTGGTGGCGAGGTGGCGCCCGTGATCGTCCTCGGCACCGTGCACGTGGGGGACGGTGCGCGGCCGCGGGTGCGGCGCAAGGCGTTCGACATCGTGCGCGCCCTCGGCGGCGACCGTGACCTCGCCGCTCGCGTCGCCGGCGAGGTGTCCGACGTGATGCGTCGGGTGCAGCAGCGCGAGCGGCAGCCGCACCTGAGCGTCGCCCTCGACGAGCGCTCGCCGGGGGGGACGCTCGTCTTCACGTTCGGTCGGGACGATCGAGAGGCCGGCGGCGGTGGGCACGCCGACGCCGCCCCGGTGCTGCGCTACGTCCTGCGTGGTCGGCGGCCGTCCGCGCAGGCGCTGGAGCAGGCGAGGTCGGTGCTCACGGCACGCTCGCGCGAAGAGTTGTTCGCGAGCCTCGAGGCCAGCAACGAGGCCCTGCAGCGCAGCACCGCCGAGGCGAAGCGCGCCGAGGAGGCCAAGGCGCAGTTCCTGGCCAACATGAGCCATGAGATCCGCACGCCGATGAACGCCATCGTCGGGATGAACCGCCTGGCGCTCGCCACCGACCTGGCACCGCGCCAACGCGGCTACCTGCAGAAGATCGACGCCTCCTCGCGTCACCTGTTGGCCATCATCGACGACGTGCTCGACGTGTCGAAGCTCGACGCCCACAAGGTCACCCTCGAGGACCGCGAGGTCTCGCTCGGCCGTGTGCTCGACGAGGTCACGACGCTCATGGCCGGCGCGTGTGCCGACAAGGGCCTGCGGCTGTCGACCCAGGTCGCCCCCGACGTCCCCGACGCCGTGCGCGGCGACGCGCTCCGGCTGCGGCAGGTCCTCGTGAACCTCGTCGGGAACGCCATCAAGTTCACCGACGACGGCGAGGTCGCGCTCGCGCTCGCGCGGCTGCCGGACGCGCACGGTGGTCTCGTCATCCGGTTCACCGTGCGGGACACGGGCATCGGGCTCAGCGCCCGCCAGGCGCAGCACCTCTTCACGAGCTTCTCCCAGGCCGACACGACCATCACCCGGCGCTACGGCGGCACCGGTCTCGGTCTGGCGATCTGCAAGAGCCTCGTCGAGCTGATGCAGGGCGAGATCGGCGTCGACAGCGCGCCGGGGGCGGGGGCGACCTTCTGGTTCACGGCGCGCTTCGGTCGTGGCGGCGGCGAGGGGTCGCGGGAGGCGCACGCGGCGTCGGACACGGCCGCCTTCGGTGGCGACCTTGCGGGCGGCGGCCCCGCCACCTTCGATCCGGCGACGCGCATCTTGCTGGTGGAGGACAACCGCCTGAACCAAGAGGTCGGCGTGGCGCTCCTCGCCGAGGTGGGGCTCTCGGCCACGGTCGTCGGCGACGGACGCGAGGCGCTCGAGGCGCTCCGGCGGGCGCCGTTCGACCTGGTGCTCATGGACGTGCAGATGCCGGTGCTGGATGGCCTGAGCGCCACGCGGGCGATGCGCGCGGACCCCGACCTGCTCGCCGTGCCCGTGGTCGCCCTGACGGCGAGCGTCCTCCCGGGCGACCGCGACGCCTGCCTCGCCGCGGGGATGAACGACGTGGTCACGAAGCCGATCGATCCCGCCGACCTGTTCCGGGCGCTCGCGAGATGGCTGCCGGCGCGGCTCACCACGGCGCGGCAGACCGAGCGCGACGGCGGCGCGCGTCCTCCGGACGAGGCGCCGGCCGAGGCGTCCGGCGCGCCGCGTGAAGCGTCGGCATCGGCAGCGATCGTCGTGCCGGACGACGTGGCCGGGCTCGACACGGAGCGCGGGCTCCGGATGACGCGCGGCCGACCCGACCTGTACCTCGACCTCCTGCGGGCGTTCGTGGACGATCAGCGTGACCTGCCGCAGCTCCTCCGGCGCGGCCTCGAGGAGGATGACCTGGTCCGGGTAGGACGCCTGGTGCACACGATGCGCGGTGTGGCGAGCATGGTCGGCGCCACCGCTCTGGTGGAGGAGGGCGGGACGCTCGAGGAACTGCTCCGGGCCGGCGCCGAGCGCGCCGCGATCGACGCGGCGGCCCGGGCGCTCCTCGCCGAGCATGCCACGCTCTTCGCGGCGCTGGCCGCCCGCCTCGGCGACGCGGGAGGCGATGAGCGTCCTTGACGCGGTTGAAGGTGAGGCGTATCTTTGATTTAGGTACGCCGAAACATCGGCGGTACGGCTGAGAGGATCGAACATGCCCCCACGCGCGCCGAAGCGCTCCACCCCGTACGCTCCGTACGCCGCCCTCCTGTCGCTCGTGCTGCTCCTGGCGGGTGCGGCCTCGGCGCAGGCCGACGCCCCCGTCCCCCCGCTCGAGGTCATGGCCACCACCGGGATGGTCGCCGACGTGGTGCGGGAGGTCGGCGGCCCGTGCGTCCGCGTCACGCAGCTCATGGGCCCGGGGATCGACCCGCATCTCTACCGCGCCAGCGCCGGCGACGTCGACCGCCTCGGCCGCGCCGAGCTCATCGTCTACAACGGCTTCGATCTCGAAGGGCAGCTCGGCACGCTGCTCGGTCGCATGGCCGCCCGCGTGCCCACGGTCGCGCTC
>SKWV01000344.1 GCA_007128755.1 Trueperaceae bacterium | reverse complement strand
GCCCCGGACGAGGCGTTCGGCCGCCCCCGCTGCCGGCATCGTGGCGCGCAGGCGCGCGCCGACGCGCTCGCGCAGGGCCGGGTCGTCGAGCAGGGCGGCGACGCTCCGCGCCACGCCCTCGGGATCGACGATGCCCTTGATCTCGGTCATCAGCGTCTCGCCCGAGAACTGGTTCGGCAGCGACACCGGGTAGCGCAGGCGCTCGACGAACAGCCGCACGGCGTGGCGCTTGAGCGCCGTGCCGACGAACGGCAGCAGCGAGAGCCAGTGGCCCGGCCCCTCGAGCGGGATGATCTCGGGGCGGTTGAGCGGCAGCATCACGACGCTGGGGACGCCGGCGATGCCCAGCTCCAGCGTGTTGGTCCCGGGGATCGTCACGGCGGTGGTCGCGGCGCGCATGTGCGCGTGCCTCGCCTCTTCCGGCACCATCTCGATCGTCGCGCCGCCGGGCGTGCGCACGAGCTCGCCGTCGCGCGTGCCGGCGACGCCGCCGAGCGTGGCCGCCTCGCGGCCGGCGATGCCCGCCGCGATCGTCTCCTCGGAGAGGAGACGGCTGACGGGCCAGACGAAGCGCGCGTTCGGGTAGCGCGGCGCGAGCGCGTCGGCCACGCCGATCATGAACGGGATGAGGTGCACCGCGAAGGCGTCGCGCGAACCGGCCAGCAGGAGGACGTGCGGATCGCCGGGGCCGACGATCGGATCGGCGGCCTGGACGGCGTCGGCGACGAGGTTGCCGATCACCTCGACCTTGTCGCCGGAGACGCCGAGCAGTCGCGCCTTGCGGCGGACCGCCTCGTCGTGCACGAAGAGCCGCCGGAGGCCGCGAGGGAAGTAGGGGACGAAGCTGTACCGGACCGCCGGCACGCCCAGCCGCCGCGCGAGCGAGACCGCGAGCGCGCCGTTGCCACCCATCGACACCACGACACCGCCGCCCCCGACGCGCAGGGCCGCGGGCGCGCGGCCCGTGGCGGCGGCGCGCACGTACTCCTGCGGTGTGGTGACGGCGTCGGCGCCGAAGGTCCTGGCCATGGCGCTCTCGGCCCCTCCCGCGAACTGGCAGGGGATGAGCGCGATGGCGACGCGCACGTCGGGATCGAGGCGCCTGAGCGCGTCGAGCGTCGGCCGCACCCAGGTGCAGAGCTCGCCCGGCCCGTTGCTGACGAGCACGACCTGACGGGCGGCCTCGACGCTCACCGCTCGCCCAGGAACCGCGCGACGCCGCGCCGGCTCTCGCCGGCGAACGTCCGCATGATCGCGACCTCCTCGTGGTCGGCCGCGAGCCGGTCGATGGTCTCCTGATCGCGGCGGCGGAACGCGCGCAGCGCCTGCTCGAGCGCCCGGTACCGCTCTCCCTCGACGCCGCGGCGCAGCAGCCCGACCCGGTTGAGCCGGAAGTGCCGCGCGGGCGCACCGCGCGCCATGACGTACGGGAGGATGTCGCGGTTGGTGCCGGAGGCGGCGCCGAACATGGCGCCGCGCCCGATCCGGCAGTGCTGGTGGACGAGCCCGGCCGCGCCGAGCACCGCGCCGTCGCCGATCGTCACGTGGCCGCCGAGCTGGACGCCGTTCGTCAACACGCACCGCGCGCCGACGTCGCCGTTGTGGGAGACGTGCACGTAGGCCATCACCAGCGAGCGTGCGCCGACGCGCGTCTGCGCCCCCTCGCCGGTGGCGCGGTGGATGGTCGCGAACTCCCGGACCTCCACGTCGTCCTCGAGCAGCACGCCGCTCGGTTCGCCCGCGAACGCGGTGTCCATGGGCCTGCCGCCGATCACGGCGTAGACCCCGAGGCGGCACCGCGCACCCACCACCGTGCCGGCGTGCAGCACCGTGCCCACGTCGACGATCGTGCCCGAGCCGACGCGCACGCCCGCTTCGATGACCGCGCCGGCTCGCACCTCGACGTCGTCCGCGAGCTTGGCGGACGCGTCGACGTGGGCGGCGGGATGGACGCGAGGCCCCATCGCTCAGCGCGCGTACACGAAGGAGAGGGTGGCGCTCGCCGCGACCTCGTCGCCGACCAACGCCACGGCGTCGACGGTGCAGAGGCCGCGCCGGAACCGGACGATGGTGCCCGTGAGCCGCAACTGGTCGCCCGGCACGACCTTGCGCCGGAAGCGAGCCTTGTCGACGCCGGCGAGGTAGCCGACGGCGCCTGCGGCCATCTGGTCGCCCTCGCGCACCTGCAACCCGATCGCCGCCGCCTGCGCCAGCGCCTCGACGATGAGGACCCCCGGCATGACGCTCTCGTCGGGGAAGTGGCCTTGGAAGTAGGGCTCGCCGTGGCTCACGTTCTTGAGGCACTCGAACGCGTCGCCGTCCTGCGAGACGAAGGCGTCGACCATGAGGAAGGGGAAGCGATGAGGGAGCATGTCGCGTACGTCGACCGCCATGGCGGCAGTCTACCGCACGCGCCTGGCCGCGCCAGGACGCATCCGCTCAGGTCTCGACGGCGGGGAAGGTCGCGTGGCGTCCGCTCGCCCGGAGCCTGGCCATCAGGTCGGTCGCCAGCGTCAGCGACCGGAGGTCGTCCTCGAGCGTGCCGATCGGAGACTCGGCCTGGCGGATGCGGGCGAGGAAGTGCTCGAGCTCCTTGCGCAGCGGGTTGTCCTCGAACACGACGTGCCGGTCGACGTGGACGTGGTTGCCGTCGCCCGCGCTCGGTTGCGGCCGATAGATGGCGATCTCGGTATGGGGCTCGCGGGCGAAGTCCAGCCGGAAGGTCTGGTTCGCCTCGGCCACCACCAGGCTGCGTTCGGCGTCGGGCGCCACGCGCGAGGCCAGGAAGCGGGCGATGCAGCCGTCGGTGAAGGTGATCTGCGCCGCCGCGACGTCTTCGTGCACGGAGCCGTTCAGCGCGTGCCCGGCGACGCTCACCTCGGCCACGGGCGAGGAGACGAGCCCGAGGACGATGTCGATGTCGTGGATCATCAGGTCGAGGATGACGCCGACGTCCTTGATGCGCGTGTTCGGCGTCAGCCGTCGCGCCTCGATCAGGTACGGGCGCGTGACCTCCCGCTTCAGGAGCTGCACGGCGCGGTAGAACCTCGTGATGTGGCCGACCTGCATGACGCGGCCGCGGAGGCGGCTGAGCGCCGCGAGCTCGCGCGCCTGCGCGACGTCGGTCGCGACGGGCTTCTCCACCAGGATGTGCACGCCGGCCTCGAGCAGGCGCGTGGAGACGGCGTGGTGGAGGCTGGTCGGTGCCGCCACGCTGGCGGCCTCGACGTGCGTCGCGGCCAGCATGGCGTCGACGCTCTCGAACACGTCGCAACCGTACTGCGAGGCGGCGTAGTCGCGGGCGGCGCCGTCGGGATCGACGACGGCGACCAGGGAGGCGCTCGGCAGCGCCGTGTAGACGGCGGCGTGGTAGCGCCCCATCACTCCGGCTCCGATGACGGCCACGCGCGTGTGGGTGCTCTTGGGTGTCATGCTCGGGACCTCGAGACCGACGAGGACGAGCGCTCGTCCGCCGACATGAAGGGGAGGGTGCGAAGGTGACGCATGAAGGTGACGTGGGCCGCGTGCGAACCGCGGTCGATGCGCACGGCGGCCGCCAGCGGCCGCCCGAGGAGGACGAAGTCGCCGACGGCGTCGAGCGCCTTGTGCCGCACCGGCTCGTCGGCGGAGCGCAAGGGGACCTCGGGTCCGTGCGCCGTGAAGACGATACCGCGGCCGGGAGCCGCGCCCAGCGCGAGCCCTCGCGCCCAGAGGGCCTCGAGTTCGTGGCGGAACGCGAAGGTGCGAGCGTCCAGGAGCTCGCCGTAGCGTTCGGGTGTGCCCGACCACGCCTGCGAGCCGATCGGCGCGTCGAACGCCACGGCGACGTCGAGCGACGGCGCGCCCTTTCGCAGCGCGATCGTCGTGCCCTCGTGCTCGAAGCGGACGTCGTGCGCGACGTGCAGGGCTTCGGGCGGCGGCGGCGGCGCGCCGAGCTCGGCGACCGCCTCGCGCCACGGTGCCGCCGAGCCGTCGAGGATCGGGAGCTCGGGGCCGTCGACCTCGATCACGACGCCCGACCAGAACCCGGCCACCGCGAGGGCGGCGAGCAGGTGCTCGACCATGGCGACGGTGGCGCCGCCGTCGCCCAGCACGGTGCAGCGCGGCGTGGCGACCACCCGGTCGACGTCGGCGGCGACGATCGTCGCGCCGAGGCGGAACGCCAGGGGACCCTCGGAGCGGTGCAGGCGCACGGTGACGGCGGCGCCGCTGTGGACGCCGATGCCGCTGACGCGCACGCCGCTCACGGCGCCCGATCGAGCTCGCGCACCGCGGCCCAGATCCGCTCGAGGCGGCCGACGAGGTAGCGCTCGCGGACCCACTTGCGGAAGGGCTGCGCCGGCAGGCCGCCCCACGTCTCGCCCGGCGGGACGTCCTTCGTCACGCCGGTCCCCCCGGCGAGCCGCGCGTCGTCGCCGATGTGCACGTGATCGGCCACCGCGCACGCGCCGCCGATCAGCACGCGCGAGCCGACGCTGGAGGAGCCGGCCAGTCCGGTGAGCGCCGCGATGACCACGTCGTCGCCGATGGTGACGTTGTGGGCGATCTGGCACATGTTGTCGATCTTGACGCGGTCGCCGATGCGGGTGTCGCCCAGGGTGCCGCGGTCGACGTTGGTGTTGGCGCCGAGCTCGACGTCGTCGCCGATGACGACGCCTCCCAAGTGGTGGATCTTCTCGGCGCCGCGCGGCCCGAGCGCGTACCCGAAGCCGTCCGCCCCGATCACGACGCCGGCGTGCAGTCGCGCGCGCCGTCCGACGCGCACGCCGTCGTAGAGGACGACGCCGTCGAAGAGGACGCTCCCGGCGCCGAGGGACGAGCCCGCACCGACGCTGCAGCGGGCGCCGAGCACGGCCCCGTCGCCGATCACGGCGCCCGCCGCGACGACGGTGCCGGGCCCGACGCGGACGTCCGCACCGAGGCGGGCGCTCGCGTCGATCACCGCGCTCGGGTGCACGCCCGCGGCGGCCGGCAGGGGACGGAAGTCGAGACGCCGCGAGGCGCGAGCGAGCGCGAGCCGCGTGTCGGCGACGCTGACGAGCGCGATGCCGGCTCGCTCCGCCTCCTCGGCGAGCGCGGCGCCATCCTCGGCGTCGGGCACCGCGAGCGCCACCACCCCCGCCTCGGCGAGCGCCGCCACGCGAGCCGGGTCGGGTGCCGGCCACACCACGACGGCGCCCGGGAGCGGCGCCTCGAGGGCCGTCAGGCACGTGATCCGTCGCTCTGGACCGTCATGACGGCCGCCGACGAGGTCGGCCAGATCTCGGCTCGTCAGCGTGCTCGGATCGGCGCTCATGGATCGTCTCCCGTCGTGTCGCTCGCCTCCTCGTCGTCCGCCGCTCCCGGTACGTCGATGGACAGCGTTCTCACGCCGTGTACGACGTATGGGAGCGACAACCTTCCGAGCTCCTGCCAATCGCCCTCCGCCGCGCGCACTTCGACCACCAGGTCGGCGCCCTGCGGTCGCTCGCGCAAGGCGATCAGCAACTCACCGTACGACAGGAGCACGTCGGAGTACGGGTCATCTTCCTCGTCGCGCGGTTCGCCGCCCCCGCGCACCTGGACTTCGATCGCTCCCTCGAGCCCCGGAGGCAGCAGCGCCGAGAACGTCTTCACCTCGGAGGCACGGCGCCACGGCTGGAGCCGCAGCAGCAGCGAGAGCGGTCCGCCGACCCCAGGCGGCGCTCCGTCGACCAGGACCTCCACGACCTCGGCGTCGCGCCGACGTTCGTCGACGGTGATCGCGAGCTCGACGGCGGCTGGCCGGGCCGCCTCGAAGGGGTTGCCGGCGAGGAGCGCGAGCGGTGCCCCCGCCAGCCGGGCGGCCGCGAGCGACACGTCGGTCGGATGGCTCACCTGCTCCGTGAGACGCAGCGGCTCGCCGCCCGGCAGGTCGATGAGCCACGCCACGTCGGCCGTCCCGGGTCCGGTGCGTTGCCACGCGCGGTCGATCGCCTCGAGCGTGGCGACGGCCATGAGGAGCGGCCAGAGCCCCTCGTCGGCCGCGACGTCGAACCTGAGCGTGGAGCGCGTGGTCGCCGTCGTCACGCTCAGGGTCACGGGGATCACGTCGGGCGCCTGCCCGAGCCGAGCGCCGATGCCCGCCGGCCGGTCCTCGACCACGGCCCCGAGGAGGTCGGGTCCGACGTTGGCGAGCTTGAAGGGGACCAGCCGGCTCGACACGATCGCCGTGACGGGGGCGGCGGAGAGCGGCCAGGCCGTCGGCCCGACGCCGAGGAACGGGTGTCCGAACGCGAGCAGATCGTCTCCCCAGACCTCCGTGACGGTGCCGATCACCGCGACCGTGACGTCGCCGCGGATCAGCTGCAGGGCGACGGAGGCGCCGGGGGCGACGCTCGGCGCGTCGTGCGCCGTCACCGCGGCGCCGCCACCGGCTTGCACGCCCTGCAGGGCGTGCGGAGCGCGCGCGAGGACGGTGCGCTCGAGCAGCGCCAGGGCGCGCGGCCCGAG
>SKWV01000451.1 GCA_007128755.1 Trueperaceae bacterium | reverse complement strand
CGTGCTCGCCGAGGCCCTCGGGCGGCACGCCGCTCCCGCCCTGCGCCCAGACGGCGCCGGCAGCGAGCGCGGCGACGAGCGCCAGCGTCCGAACGGGCGGCGCGAGGCGACGCATCATGCCGCCTCCTCGGAGAGGAGCGTGCGGAACGCGCGCAGCACCGCGTCGAGGTCGTCGTTGCCGAGGCGCGCGAGCCGCGCCCGGCTGGCGTCGCTCCAGCGCTCCCGGGCGATCGCGAGGAAGGCGTCGCCGTCGGGGGTGAGCAGGAGGCGCGTGCGGCGACGGTCCTCGTGATCGGTCTCGCGGGCCAGGACTCCCTTGCCGACGAGCTCGTTGAGCATCGCGGTGATGGCGGGCGGGACGGCGTCCAGGACCTCCGCGAGCGTCCCCGGGCTGTCGATGCCGCGCGCCACGAGCTCCAGCAGCAGGACGCGCGTCGGCCGCAGGCCCAGCGGCTCGAACACCCGCATGGCCTCCTGCCGCAGCGACCACATGAGGGGCAGGGTCAGCGTGGAGAGCTCGGCGATCGCGGCGGCGCGGGTCAGGGCTGCCTCGTGGGCGGTGTCGGTCTCGAGGGGAGCCGGGTCGGCGGGCTTCATGGGCTCCATCATCGCTTCACGACCGTGAAGCATCGTGGCGCTGCGACACATTCGCTTCGCGAACGTGAACGAACGTGCTCGGCTCGGCGGGGGCGGCTGGTGGTGGTGCTACGCTGGCGCCCGCGCCACCGGAAGGAGCGGTACCGCTGTGGGAGACACCACCTCGACGCATCCAGGGGCAGGCCGACCGGCCCCCGCCGACACCCTCGTCGACGTCGCGTTCCTGCGCGAGCGCTACGCGGCGATCGTCCCCGACCCCGCCGAGCCGACGCAGCGCGTCGCCTTCGGCACCTCCGGGCACCGCGGGACGTCGCCCAAGGGAAGCTTCAACGACGCGCACATCGCCGCGATCGCCCAAGCCGTCGCCGAGCACCGTCGCGAGCGCGGCATCACGGGACCGCTCGTCCTGGCCGCCGACACGCACGCCCTCTCGGAGCCAGCGTTCCGCACGACGCTCGAGGTGCTCGCCGCGAACGGCGTCCGCGTGGTCATCCCCGACGATCTCGGCCCGGTCGCGACGCCGGTGGTGTCGCACGCGATCCTCGCGCACAACGGGGGACGCCGCGGCTTGGCCGCGGGCCGCCCGCCGGCCGAGGGCTGGGCCGACGGCGTGGTGATCACCCCGTCACACAACCCGCCGGGCGACGGCGGCTTCAAGTACAACCCGCCGCACGGAGGGCCGGCCGACACCGACGTCACGCGGGCGATCGAGAGGCGAGCCAATGCGCTGCTCGAGGAGGGGCCGGGCGACGTCGTGCGGATCGCGTACGAGCGGGCGCTGGCGGCCGACACCACGAGCCGACGCGATCTCCACGCCCCCTACGCGCGCGACCTCGCCACGGTGCTCGACCTCGAGGCGGTGCGCAGCGCCGGCGTGCGCATCGGCGCCGATCCCATGGGCGGCGCGACCCTGCGCACCCTCGAGGTGGTGGCCGAGATGCACGGGCTCGACCTCACCATCACCAACGGCCGCGCCGATCCCACCTTCTCGTTCATGACGCTCGATCACGACGGCGCGATCCGGATGGACTGCTCCTCGCCCTATGCGATGGCGAGCCTCATCGGCTTGAAGGACGCGTTCGACGTCGCGTTCGGCAGCGATCCCGACGGCGATCGGCACGGCATCGTCACCCGCACGTCGGGACTGCTGAACCCCAACCATTACCTCGCCGTCGCGATCGACTACCTCTTCGGCGGACGCTCGGGGTGGCCGGCCGGCTCGGCGGTCGGCAAGACGCTCGTCTCGAGCTCGATGATCGACAAGGTGGCGGCCCGCTTGGGGCGGCGCGTGCACGAGGTGCCGGTCGGCTTCAAGTGGTTCGTCGACGGCTTGCTCAGTGGCGACGTCGCGTTCGGTGGCGAGGAGTCCGCCGGCGCATCGTTCCTGCGTCGCGACGGCGGCGTGTGGACCACCGACAAGGACGGGATCCTGCTCGGGCTCCTCGCGGCCGAGATGCTGGCGGTGGGCGGCGAGGACCCCGGCGAGCGCTACGCGGCCCTCGAGGGCGAGTTCGGATCGCCGAGCTACCGCCGCGTCGACGCGCCCGCCACACCGGAGCAGAAGGCACGGCTCGCCACGCTGAGCGCCGCCGACGTGCCGGCCGACACGCTCGCGGGCGACGCGGTGACGGCGGTGCTCACGACGGCCCCCGGCAACGGCGCGGCGATCGGCGGGCTCAAGGTCGTCACGGAGCGCGGCTGGTTCGCGGCGCGCCCCTCGGGCACCGAGAACGTGTCGAAGGTCTACGCCGAGAGCTGGGGCGGCGACGCGCACCTCGCGCGCCTGCTCGAGGAGGCGCAGGCGCTCGTCGACCAGGTGACCGGCTGACGGGCCGTCACCGCATCGGCACGCACAGCGTCGGCACGGGACTCGAACGCACGAGCGCGTCCGCTCGGCTCCCCATGATCAGGCCCGCGATCGTGCCGTGACGCCGGAGCCCCACCACGACGGCGTCGGCACCCACGTCCTCGGCGATCTGCGGCAACACCTCGATCGGGTTGCCCTTCCGGACCACGATGCGGTCCGCCTTGCCCGCCGAGAGGGCCTCGAGCCGCTCGTCGGCCACCGCGGTGTCGGACGCGCCGCGGCCCTCGATGACGTGCGCGAGGACGAGCTTGAGCCCGCCGGTTGCGGCCAGGCGGCTCGCGAAGTCCCAGGCGCCGGCGGCCGCCTCGCTGAAGTCGGTCGCCACCAGCAGACGGCGGACCTCGGTCACCTTCGACTGCTGGCGGACGGTGAGGACCGGCGTGGTGGTTCGGCGGACCAGCCGACCGGCCGTGCCGCCGAGGAAGGCCTCGTCGAACGGGCTCTGGCCGTGGGCGCCCATCACCACGAGGTCGTGCTCCAGCGAGATCCGCAGGAGCTCGGCGAGCGGCTCGCCCCACACCAGCTCGCCCGTGGCGTCCCCTTCGGCGAGGTGCGCGAGGCGCTCCCGCAACGCCTTCGTCTCGAGCTGACGCTCCTGCTCGAGCCGCCGCTGCAGGTCCGGGCTGATCTGGTAGAGCTGCGTCGACAGGTAGGGTCGGCCACTCCCCTCCATGAAGCGGTGCTGGACGTGGACGACGTGGAGGTGTCCCGACAGCCGTGCCGTGAGATCCAGCGCGAGCACGCGCGCCAGTTCGGCGGTGTGCGAGAAATCCGTTGGGTGCAGGATGCGCATGCGTTCCCTCGTCTCCATCGTGACGTTCGCGCGGCAGGCGGCGCCACCGTCTTCGGTCGAGCCTTCTCATGCTAGCAAGCCGCCGGGAAGCGCGTCGGGACGATGATCCGCACCACAGGAACCGGCCACCGTGAACGGGCTGCCGGGGGTTGTCACGGTGGCCGGCATCGGGTTACCGCTGCGACGACCCGGAGGGGCACGACGAGGGTCTACCGACATCCTCATGATGCCTGCGGGCGCGCTCGCGGCCGGTCGGCCGTTCTCCTACACGATGCGTCGGAGGTTGCGCCTGCTCGAGGCGGTGCGGATGCCGTAGGCTGGGGCGACCGCTCATAGCTGCGACCGCGAGGCGCCAGCGGCGCGTCCGCGGCGCCGCCGCGGGCGGCAACGGAGGTTGCCATGTACGGACGGATCCTGATGCCCACCGACGGCAGCGCCTGCGCCAACAAGGCGGTCGCCGAGGGCCTCGCGTTGGCGAAGGCGCTCGGTTCCGAGGTCACCTTCCTGTACGCCCTCGAGAACCCCATCACGGCGGGAACCGCCAGTCCCGAGGCGCTCCCGTACTCCGCGCAGCTGTGGGAGGACCTCAAGAACCTCGCGGAAGAGGCCCTGGCGGAGGCGATGCGGGCCGCCGCGGAGGCGGGAGTCCGCGCCACGCCGCTGCGCGTCGACGATCGCTCGCCGGTGCAGGCGATCCTCGATGCCGAGCGCGATCACGACATCGTCGTGATGGGGACGCACGGCCGGCGCGGCTTCAACCGCTGGATGTTCGGCTCGGTCTCCGAGGGCGCCCTGCGGCGAGCGACGAGGCCGTTCCTCCTGGTTCGCAGCGACGAGGCAGAGCGCTGAGCGCGGTTCGCCATGGACCGTGGGAGATCGACGGACCGTCGGCGGCGCCAACGGGGCGTAGCATGTCCGAGATGATCACGCGCTTGACGACGGCCGCCGACCCTCACGTCGATTCGCACGAAGTCGTGCGCCGCACGCGGGAACTCGAGACGTTGCACGCGCTCGCGCAACGGATCGCGGAGTCGCTGATCGCCCGCGACGTGCTCGAAGGCTCGTTGCAGACGCTCATCGACATGGGCTGGTTCGCGTGCGGCGAGGCCATGGTGCGCGATGCCGGCCTTCCCGAGACGGTGGCGGTCGGGCTCTGCCGCTACGACGCGGTCGCCTCCTGCCCGCTGCATCCGGCGCTCCAGGCGCGCGCGACCGCCGCGCTCGACGCCGGTGTGGTCGTGCGCGACCCCGACTGGTACTTGGTACCGGTCGGTCCCCACAGCCTGCTCGCGCTCTCCGGCGCCAAGGACGTCTCCGATTCGTTCCTGGCCGCCTTCATCGAGCTGGTGCGCTCCGCGCTCAAGCGCACCGTGCTCCACGGCCGGCTCGCCGAGAAGGAGCAACAGCGTTCCCGACTGCTGCACGCGCTCCTCACGGCGCAGGAGGAGGAGCGCGGCCGCATCTCGCGGGACCTCCACGACCAGATCGGCCAGGCGCTCACGGCCATGCTGCTGGGTCTCGACCAGGTCCTCGATCGGCCGGAGCGCGCGGCGCTCGCCAAGCTGAAGGACCTGGCCGCGGTGACGCTCGGCGACGTGCGGCGCATCGCGCTCGACCTGCGCCCGTCGGTGCTCGACGAGCTCGGCCTGGAGGCGGCCATCCGCCGCTACGCCCGCGACGTGCACGAGCGCTACGGGACCGAGGTCACCGTGCTCGTGACGCTGCCGAGCCGGCTCGACCACCAGGAGGAGACGGTGCTCTACCGCGTCGCCCAGGAGGCGCTCACCAACATCGTGCGGCACGCGCGAGCGCGCACCGTCTCGGTGGTCGCGACGACCGCCCGCGGCTCGGTGCAGCTCGTCATCGAAGACGACGGGGTGGGCTTCGAGCCCGACGACCTGACGCACGTGGAGCAGATCGGCCTCCTCGGCATGCGCGAGCGGCTCGAGATCCTGGGCGGCAGCCTCCGCATCGAGAGCGCCCCCGGCACCGGCTGCCGCGTCTACGCTCGGTTGCCGCAACGGTGACGGCCGGCGCTCCGGTCAAGCTCTTCCTGGTCGACGATCACGCGATCGTTCGCGCCGGCGTCCGCTCGCTGTTGTCGCACCATCGCCAGATGGAGATCGTCGGCGAGGCCGAGAGCGGCGAGGACGCGGTCGCCCGCGTTCCCGCGGCCAAGCCCGACGTCGTGCTGCTCGACCTGTCGCTGCCCGGGATGAACGGCATCGAGACGGCGCGCGTGCTGCGTGTCGCCGCGCCCGGCGTGCGGCTCGTGGCGCTGTCGATGCACGAGGACGCCGAGTACGTCCGCGGCTTCCTGGAGGCGGGCGGATCCGGGTACGTGCCCAAGAGCTCGCTCGAGACCCAGCTCATCGACGCGATCATGGCGGTGGCGCGGGGCGAGTACTACGCGCCGGCGCGGCTGCTGGCGGAGCTCGCCCGCGACATGGCGCAGGCGGACCCGTACCGCCACGCGACGCTCACGAAGCGCGAGATCGAAGTCGTCACGCAGATCGCGCAGGGCTCCACCTACCGCGAGATCGCCGAGGCGCTCGGGATCTCGGAGAAGACGGTCGCGACGTACCGCGAGCGCGCCTCCGAGAAGCTCGGGGTGCGCAGCCGTGCCGGCCTGGTGCGGTGGGCGCTCGAGAACCACCTCCTCGACTGACCGCGTCTCAGGTAGCATGCGCGCGTGCAAGCCAAGGGGTGGGGCGAACCCAACCGCAACTTCTGGCTCGGTGTCTACAACGGCGTCCTGATCAACGGCGCGGAGGCGTTCTTCCACAGCGCCCTCGTCCTGGCACCGTTCCTGGCCGCCCTGGGCGCGCCGGCGTGGGCCATCGGCCTGATCCCGACGCTCAAGGTCGGCGGCTGGTTCCTGCCGCAGCTGTTCGTCGCCAGCCGGCTCGCGCACCAGCCCTTCAAGCTGCCCGTCTACCGCCGGACGTCGACCCTGCGGATCGTCGCCTTCGGCGTCCTCACGGCCACCGTCTTCCTCGCCGGCGACCGGCCGGAGCTGATCGTGAGCGTCACGCTGGCGATGATCGCGATCAACTCGATCGCCGGAGGCATCGGCGGCGTCCCGTTCGCCGACGTGACCGCCAAGGTGGTGCCGCACTACCGGCTCGGCACCTTCTGGGCGCTTCGCAACGCCATCGGCGGCGTGCTCGCGCTGCTGTCGGGTCTGGTGCTCAGACGCGTCCTCGACTCCGACCT